>JABSOJ010000032.1 GCA_013216005.1 Alteromonadaceae bacterium
GTATGCAGGAGCCGTATACGAGGTCCGTACGTACGGTTCTGTGAGAGGGATGAGGCAAAAGCCTCACCCTACTCGATGTACACGGATGTACGTATGCCGTGATCACATGGCAGCTCCTAGGCATCCATGCCTTCGCTGCATTAATACATCCGTGTATGTTGATGTGAAAGAACGGCGATGTGTAAAATTTAAACCAGTTAACATAATAATCCTTTCACTTTTCTTTCAGACTTGTATACTTATCTTATTGTTGATTACGACTGTAATCTTTAATTGATTTAATTAAAGAATTAAATAGGAAAGATCTGATGAAATACTTGTTACCTTTATTGTTGTTCTTTTTAGGGTGTCAAAACCCTACTCTTTATGTAGTTCAAAAAGGTTATTCAGATAAAAATATCTCTAAGCTTATCTCAGAAGTTGAGTTATTAGGTTTTAACGTTAAAAAAAGCAATATATCAATACCAAATGAATTTTCTGATAGTTCAATTGCGATGAACCCCGGTTTTTCTGATTTTTCTCTACTGCATAAGTTAAATGGGGTATTGACGACACTAGGTTACTCAAATGCTACTGAGTACCGTTTTGCCGAAGGCCAGCATTTTTATAACAAGAGAATTTTAGGTTTATATCTTAGAAAGCCAGGTGTTTCTTTAGTGTCTGATGTTCCTCCATATTTACACACGCAATTTTGTAAATATGCAGAAGGGACTCTACAGTTGACTGAGCAGGGAACTTTTAGTCTGGAATATGAAAACCCTGCTGCCAAGGATGATGACTTATTGGTTGTATCAGGCACTTGGTTTTTTAATTCTGATAAGTTAACGCTTAATTCAAAAGCAACCAATGAGCAGATATTTATCAAGACTAAAGAAAAGAAATCAACTTATATGGGAATAAAACCTGCGGATGTCTTTAAACCTCAGGTTCAAAACCATCCTTTTATGCCTTTTAATTGTGAATATTTAATTATTTATATGGAATGAGCCTCTTTTTAATACAGAAAGTCATTTTTTTTACCATATAATCTAACAATTCTCTTTTGTCGCTAGTAAATACATCATTTGTTAGTATAATGTGCGTGCAAAAATTTTGTTTATGATTTATCAAAAATAGAATTTTCAAACCTAATCAATCCAAACTGTATAATTTTTTGTTCAGCTCGGCTTATCTACATTATTGTGTTTTCAATGAAGGTGTTTTCAGTGAAAGTGTTTAAGTAGGTAATGTTCATTAATGAGTGAATAAATAATTGTACAGATTGGTTAACATCCGAAAAGAATAAGGAATTAAATAGTGACTCCGATTACAAAATCATTTGAGTTTGGACAACATACAGTAACACTTGAAACTGGTGTTATTGCTCGTCAAGCAACTGCAGCTGTAATGGCTAGTATGGATGATACCTGTGTACTGGTATCTGTTGTAGGTAAAAAAGAAGCTAAACCGGGACAAGATTTTTTCCCGTTAACGGTTAATTATCAAGAAAGAACTTATGCTGCAGGTAAAATACCTGGTGGCTTTTTCAAACGTGAAGGTCGTCCTTCAGAAGAAGAAACTTTAATTGCGCGTTTAATCGATCGCCCAATTCGCCCATTATTCCCGGAAGGGTTTACTAATGAAGTGCAAGTTATCATTACTGTAGTTTCAGCTAACCCTGAAATTTGTCCTGATATCATTTCTTTATTAGGTACTTCTGCTGCATTAGCTATTTCTGGTATGCCATTTAGCGGACCAGTTGGCGCAGCACGTGTTGGTTATGTTGAAGGTCAATATGTACTTAATCCATTACAATCTGAATTAGAAAACAGTCAATTAAATTTAGTTGTTGCTGGTACCGATAACGCGGTATTAATGGTTGAATCTGAAGCAGATATTTTGTCTGAAGAAGTTATGCTTGGTGCTGTAATGTACGGTCATGAGCAAATGCAAACAGCTGTCACTGCTATCAAAGAGATGGCTGCTGAAGTAAACAATGCTGCTTGGGATTGGACTGCACCAGAGAAAAATACTGATTTAGAAGCAAAAATTGCTGAATTGGCGAGTGAACAAGTTAATGAAGCTTACCAAATTACTGACAAAGCAGAACGTTATGAGAAAATTGCTGAAATAAGAAGTTCAGTTTTTGAACAGCTTACACAAGCGAACGAAGAACTTGATGTTCAGGAAGTTAAAGACTTATTCCATGATTTAGAGAAAACGGTTGTTCGTGGTCGTATCACTAACGGCGAACCTCGTATTGATGGCCGTGATCCTGAAATGATCCGTGGTCTTGATGTTATGACTGGCGTATTGCCACGTACTCACGGTTCTGCAGTATTCACCCGTGGTGAAACACAGGCACTAGTAACCGCTACTTTAGGTACACAACGTGATGCACAACGTCTTGATACATTAATGGGTGAAAAAACTGATGCATTTATGCTTCATTATAATTTCCCTCCTTACTGTGTTGGTGAAACTGGTTTTGTTGGTTCACCTAAACGTCGTGAAATTGGTCATGGCCGTTTAGCGAAACGCGGTATGTTGGCTGTAATGCCTTCTGCTGAAGAATTTCCGTATGCTGTTCGTATAGTATCTGAAATTACTGAATCTAATGGTTCAAGTTCAATGGCTTCTGTATGTGGTGCTTCTTTAGCGCTAATGGATGCTGGTGTACCAATTAAAGCTTCTGTTGCTGGTATTGCAATGGGCTTAGTGAAAGAAGGCGAGAAGTTCGTTGTACTTTCAGATATCTTAGGTGATGAAGATCATTTAGGTGATATGGACTTTAAAGTTGCCGGTACCACTGGTGGTATTACCGCTTTACAAATGGATATCAAGATTGAAGGTATTACACAAGAAATAATGCAAATTGCTTTAAATCAGGCAAAAGCTGCTCGTGTACATATCCTAAGTGTTATGGACCAAGCTATTGATGGTGCGCGTGAAGAAATTTCTCAATATGCTCCACGTATTCACACTATTAAAGTAAGCACAGATAAAATTCGTGACATTATTGGTAAAGGTGGCGCAACTATTCGTCAGCTTACAGAAGAAACAGGTACAACAATTGAAATTGATGACGACGGTACTGTTAAAATTGCCGCTACTAACGGCGATCAGGCTAAGGATGCCATTGCACGTATTCTTGCATTAACCGCTGAAATTGAAGTTGGTACGCTTTACACAGGTACAGTTGTACGTATTGTAGATTTTGGTGCTTTTGTTAATGTATTACCGGGTAAAGATGGTTTAGTACATATTTCTCAAATCTCTGAAGAGCGCGTAAATAATGTAAGTGACGTGCTTAAAGAAGGTCAGGAAGTTAAAGTTAAGGTACTGGAAGTAGACCGTCAAGGCCGTGTACGTTTAAGTATTAAAGAAGCAATGGAAAAACCTGCTTCTGATACTGCAGCAGCACCTGAAGCTAGCGAGTAAAAATAAGCTTATATAATAAAAAGGGAGCCTTAGGGCTCCTTTTTTTGTATACTTTTTTATATACTGTTGTGTAATACCAATGAGCATAAATAATTGGTATTACCAAATGCACAATATTTTTGGCTATATTTCAAAGGGTTGTATATCTGTGAAGCTATTTTCTAAACTTCTTACTGTAAGTCTTTTTTTTCTGATACAAGGCTGTACATCGTTAGATTTGAGTGAAAGTGAAAAGATGGTGTTGGGTCAGTTAATTATTGCTGAGCCTTTGCCTGTTAACTATAAAAGTGAAATAGCATTAGCTCGATTAAGCGAAGTTATTCAAAGAGCTGAAATAACGGATGAACAAAGGGCGAAACTTTTTTATGATCGGGGTGTCATTTTTGATAGTGTTGGGTTGCGTTCTTTAGCCCGATTAGATTTTGTTCGCGCCATTAGATTAAAGCCAGATCTGGTTGATGCCTATAATTTTTTAGGTATTCACTATACTCAATTGCAAGAATTTAATCAGGCGTATGAATCTTTTGATTCAGCCTTGGATTTATCATCAGCTCATCAATACGCCTATTTAAATCGTGGGATTGCATTATATTATGGTGGACGTCCACAGCTTGCGGTTGATGATTTTAAAGCTTTTCATTTACAACAAGAAAATGATCCTTATCGTGTTTTGTGGTTGTATCTGGCAGAGCATAAGTTAAATGATTTTGAAGCAAAATTAGCCTTAAAAGAAAGAGCTGAAAATATTAATGATCAAATATGGGCGAAACAAATCATTCACTTGTATTTAGGTGAAATGTCACAAATTGAATTCATTTCGCGATTAACGCAAAATGTAAAATCAAGAAAACAGTTAACAGAGCGCTTGTGTGAAGCATATTTTTATTTAGGTAAATATCATCAATTAAATGATCGTGCGGGCGAAGCGGGTAACTTCTTTAAATTAGCCTTGGGTACCAATGTTTATGAATTTGTTGAACATCGATACGCCAAACTTGAATTAGACTTAATGCGCGATAAAGTTATTAGTCATGTTCAGCAATAATGCTTGTACTTACAGTCAGCACTAACTGTCAGCACTAACACTCAGCCAGTAAATTGGTGCTATTAATGAAAATAAGAATATTTATTATAATGAGCTTGACGGTATTATTACCGTCAAGCTCATTTTTTTTAAATAATTATTTGGAAAAAACAATCTTGTCTGGTGATTTCAGTGCCAGACAGTTACAGCTTGGAGTGAAATTACAATTACCTTCTGCTTTGATAATACAACGTCAGACAACAACAAACGGTAGTGATTTATGGAAGCGGTTATCACGAAAGTTAGCAATAAATAACGGAAAAGTAGCTTTTGAACTGGCTACTTATTATCTGACTTTACAAGATCAGCAATCCAAAGAAACTTATGTCGAAAAAGAGTTACAACAAAGCATTAAATATTGGTATCTGCAGGCAATTCGCTTGAATTATCACCCCGCGTATTTAGCGCTTGCCAAATATTTCTTCAAAGAGGATAAGCTGGAATTAGCGTTGGAAACCCTAAAGCCTGTAATGGATAGCAACGAGGCATTCAATTTAAGGTTTGAAATTGCAGTGAGTCAGGGAGATGTTAACTTTGTTGAAAGGCATTTGGAGCAACTTATAATCTTTGCTGAAAACAATCAATCTGGCGCTGAAAAAAACAGTAAAAATCACAGTGAAAAGATACTTGATTTATTAATACGATATCAAGTAGTTTCAAAACAAAAATTAGAAGCAAATTTTGTTTTTGGCTATGAAGGACAAAATGCAGGAACACTCCAAGCAGAAAGACTCCATGCAGAAAAAAAAGAGCCAGTATTTAATTCCTGTGATGTCAGTGTGCAATTATTTGCGACTAACTTACATGATTTAATCTATTTAGAAGCACTAGTTACTGAATTTAGACCACATCCGTTAAATAACTACTTATGTTTTCCTCCTATCAGGTATATCAAAATTTCTCAGCTTGAATGCAGTCATCACGCTGATGAGCGAATTCAATGTCGGGAATCTCAGTGGAAAGACTTAGCTAGTCAGATCCAAAGTCGATATATAGGATCACTGTTACCCAGAGGAGGGGCGAATGTAAACAATGGTATTTTGTATCTGGATAGTCAAGATACTGTACAAGTTTTTGCACATGAAATTTCTCACTTGCTTGGTTTTATTGATGAATATCCTTTGCCTGATAACCACAGTGCTTGTGATGGGCCACAAAAAAGGATGTTTGCTCATAATGTTGTGGTGCTGAATTCATTTTATCAGGGGAAGCAAAAAGAGATAAGACAGAAAATACTTAAACAAGTACCTTGGTATTCATCAATAAAAGAGTCAACACCAATATTACAGAAATTCAAACATGGATGGCAATTAGGGACTCCTGAATCTTTTGCTGGTAATGTTGGCATATACTTGTCAGAAACCTGTGATAAGCAACAAGTACAAGCGTTTAAACCTTTATATCACCATACTCAATTGCGTTATTTTGAACAACCTTTTCCTGTTGAATATGCAATAGGGTTAAAAGAAAATATTACTGAATATTTAATGCCGAGTTTTCATTATAATATTGCTTTGTCGCTTTTGTCTGAAGGTAAAGAATTTGACGGTAAAGAGTTTGAAAATGAAGCGCTTGAAAGTGAAGAGTTTGAATACCAAGTGCAAAAATTAAAAGGTGAACAAGTGCAGCCCTGGTTGAAACAGGCTGCAAAATTAGAGCGTAATGAATTTAGACGAAAACAAATTTTACTAGCTGAATTTTAGTTCAAAAGGCCGAATATATTATTATTAACGAGTCCATTAGTTTAATGATTATTCTGCTTTTAAATTCTGCTTTTTAATTCTGGTTGATTTCTGTACCTTTGCGACGGGCCACATGGTGTCATTGTGATTCCAGTCATGTTCATCAGTTTTTTCGAAATGCATTTTGTTTACAGAAAGTTCAAATTGTTTAGGGGGTATTGTTCTCCCGTTAATAAACCAAGAAAATAACCTCATACGGTTTCCTCCCTTGTTATATAGGCTCTCCCATTAAGAAAATGAATAATTTATACTGCTTAACTACCTTATTATTTATAGTTGAAATAGTATAAATAAGATAGAAGATTTTTTGAATTCAGTGTAAATAAGTTAACTTTTTTCGCTGATTTTTGTGAGTTATTTGAATTTCATTTATAAATCAATTAAGTGGCTTTAACTTAATTATTTGTCAATGTTGAAGTTTTTTTGCTAATGAGTGTCCGTTCAGAAACGGGGGCATCCGCAGTTGACATCGGTTTCTGGATGGATACTAACGATTAATTAATGGACCAAAAACTAATTTAAGCTATAATTGCGAAATTATTATTAATTGAATGTGTCAATAACCTGTAATGACCTGTTTTGAATCATCGACATTTCGTCAACACTTCCCGTTGTTAAGTCTTCACGTTAATCAAAAACCACTTATCTATTTTGATAATGCTGCGACTACTCAAAAGCCTCAAAATGTAATTGACACTTTTCAGCAATATTACTCTTCTTACAATGCTAATGTGCATCGTGCTTCGCATGCTTTAAGTGCCAGAGCAACAGAAGCATTTGAATTGGCACGGTTGAAAGTTAAGGATTTTATCAATAGTAAGTGCATTGAAGAAATTATTTGGACGAAAGGCACAACCGAAGGGTTTAATTTAATTGCTCAGACTTGGGGTCTCAGTCAACTTAAAGCCGGAGATGTTATTGTTTTAAGTTACAGTGAGCATCACGCAAACATAGTGCCCTGGCAACTGCTTGCTAAGCAAACAGGCGCTATTATTAAAATACTGCCTTTAACCTCTGAAGGGCGAATTGATGAAAATTTATTAGATGAAATGATCATTCAAAAGACGCGGATCGTTAGTGTTGCTCATATTTCTAATGTATTAGGTCGTGTTAATCCAATTGAAAAGATTATTGAGAAAGCAAAAGCTGTTGGTGCAATAACTATTATTGACGGAGCGCAAGCTATTGCACATCAGCGTATTGATGTTCAGGCGTTAGGTTGTGATTTTTATTTGTTTTCGGCTCATAAAATGTTTGGACCCACGGGAGTCGGGGTTTTGTATGGACGAAAAGAATTATTAAATAGTATGCCTCCTTATCAGGGAGGTGGTGAAATGATAAAAAAGGTTAGTTTTTCTGAAGAAACAACGTTCAATGATTTACCTTTTAAGTTTGAGCCAGGTACTCCGAACATCGCTGGCATTCTTGCTTTTTCAACAGCGATTGATTTTGTAGGACGACATTTGGTTGATGAAATGTTGAATTATGAAAATCAGTTACTTGAATATTGTTTTAAGCTATTGTCTGAAATAAACGAACTGAAATTTGTTGTTTCCGGAAAGCCGGATATTCCATTATTTTCTTTTACTGTTTCAGGACACCATAATCATGATATTGCTGCGGCACTCGACAGTTTTGGTATTGCAGTACGCAGTGGTCATCATTGTGCGATGCCGTTAATGAGCTATTTAGAATTAAGCGGCTGCTTGCGTGTTTCATTAACCGCCTATAATACTTTTACAGAAGTTGATTATTTTGTTGAAAGTCTGGTTAAGATTATAGCGGATGATTACTCCGATAAATTGGATGTTCAATCTCCTAAGGTTCAAAATGAATTTAATCAGCCTGCAAATAATATTATTGCTTTATTTAAAAAGGTTAAAGGCTGGGATGGTAAACATCGTGAAATAATGATGTTAGGTAAAACACTTGTTAGATTACCGAAAGATAAAAGAACTGAGCAAAGTTTAATTTCAGGTTGTGAAAGTTTAGCTTGGTTAACTTGTCAAAAAGAGTTGAATGGACATTTTAGTTTTAGTGCAGACAGTGATGCAAAAGTTATCAGAGGTTTACTGGTTATTATTTTAGCTGCTTTTGATCACAAAACGGCTGAACAAATTATTGATTTTGATGTAGATGTTTATTTTAAAGATTTAGGCTTGATGCAACATTTAAGTCCATCAAGAGGTAACGGCGTTTATGCTATTGTTGAAAAGATACGGGCAATGGTTAGCTAATGTTTATAAAAAAACATGCCTATGCACTTTACTCAGGTTAGGCTATAACTCTCCTGAATTTAAGTGATTCCGACTAATTTCATAGGCTATGTCGAAAATTGAAGCTAAACAAAGAGGTAGGATGGGTTAGCCAACGGCGTAACCCATCACATTGTGACTATCTTTCCTTAAGTGTGAGGAATAAATATATTTTGATGGGTTACGCCTGCGGCTAACCCATCCTACGCAATAAAATTTCTATTTTGCAAAAGTTGACACTGCTTTTATCTAATAAGCCAATAAAAACAGATTGTTATAGTCTGTGAAATTAACTGCGATACTGTCAATTTAAACTAATTTTTGTTGGTATTTTCAAATTACCTGAGCAGACTACAGAGGCAAGTAAAAAAATGGCTCAACGTTAAAATTGAGCCATGATTATCATTTTTGTTAGTCTTTAAACGGTACGTCTCTCAATGTACGTCTCTACATTTTTTGTTTTTGTTTATGCAATAATTTTTTAATGGCTCGACCAACTGCAAAAAAAGCAAAACTTGCGGTAACGTGCGTCGTAGCACCAAATCCTCCACTGCAATCTAATCGCATTGCACCTTCCTGATTTTGTTTTGCATAACAAACGCCACCAGTGGCGTCAGGGTAAAGTAATTGCTCTGTGGAAAATATCGCGTCAATTGAGAATTTTCGTTTAAGGTTTCGGGAAAAATTATATTCACGTCTTAAATTATTTCTGACTTTAGCGAGTAGGGGATCTTGATAGGTTTGACTGAGATCAGCAATTTCAATTTTTGTGGGATCAATTTGTCCACCAGCACCACCAATGGTAATTATTGGTAATTTGTTTCGTTTACAATGAGCAATAATCGCCGTTTTTATTCTGACCGAATCAATCGCATCAATAACATAATCAAAACTTGAAGATAATAATGCTTGCAAGTTTTCATCAGTAACGAAATCTTCAACTTGATGAACGTTGCATTCAGGATTAATCTGCAAAATTCTATCAGCCATAACTTCTACTTTACTCAAACCTACGGTATCAGTTAAAGCATGTATTTGACGATTAATATTAGTTGTACAAATATCGTCGAGATCGATCATGGTAATGTTACCGACGCCATTTCTTGCCAGTGCTTCCGCCACCCATGAACCAACACCACCAATACCGATGACGCAAAAATGTGCATTTTGTAAAATTTGGGCACCGACTGCACCATAAAGGCGCGCGATGCCGCCAAACCTAAGTTGATAATCTGACATAAAGTTCAAGCATAATGAATAATTTGCGCATTATACCCAAAAATATTAATGCTGTAAGCAGTAAATACTTATATGAATAGGCGTTTTTGGATATTGTTGACGGGTATTTTTGTGTTTCGACTATAGTAGTATTTATTTATCATATTTTCGATATTCACAATAATAATAAACAGAAGTATCAATAAGATAGGTAAATAGAGAAAAGCAATTAAAGGTGTAACTTTAACCAGAAATGGCATAGCTGATGCCAGAATTAGTAAAATTGTTAAACTTACACGAGTTATATTTTTTAAAATAATCATATAATCATATAAACATTCATTAATGAGCTCCTTGAGTGCTGTTTATCAGTTGGTTTGGACTCTATTTGAGTGCGAACTAACGCTGAAATTAACGCTGAAATTAACGTTGAAATTAACTTTGAAATTAACTTTAAAGATATAATAACGCTTGTGAAATGATTTTAATGGTGGCATATTTGACATTATAAGTGGTAAAAAAGACTTGTTTAATGGGTGAATAAAATGAAGATCTATATGTTAGCAACAAATAAATGCATGGTTTCAGGTGTTTATGGGGTATTAGATGTATTTTCTACCGCGAATTATGGCACCAATCAAACCGGGTAACACTTCATATCTGTGTATTATCATGTTTAAGTTGATACAGTCCAGAGCCTGTATAGGTTTGAACTCATGTAAATTAACAGAAAACATTGTTGAACTGTAACCCTAATTTAGCCTATATGGTCAGTGCCGAATAAACGGAAAATTTCGACGAAACATATCAGCACTACGCCAGTGAGTCGTCGCGGTTTTACCCTCTAAGAAACCACAATCAGCAAGCACAAAACTGCCAGTGCATGAGCTAGCGAATACACTTCCCTTGTTGTGACAATGCTGCAACCATTGCTTGACCTGTGTCTTCTTTTCAACAACAAAATCGTCACCATTGCAATCAATAACAACTTTAACAGACGATGAAACAATAACCACATCAGGAGCTTCAATCAAATTAACTGATTGAGTTGGCGATATTTTAATACCGTTATAACCATGGACAGGTTTATTATCAATAGTCACTATTTGACAATCTATACTACTTATCATGGCCCGCCCATATCGTTGTATCTGACAATAATTCGGGCACTGACCATATAGGCTAAATTAGGGTTACAGTTCAACAATGTTTTCTGTTAATTTACATGAGTTCAAACCTATACAGGCTCTGGACTGTATCAACTTAAACATGATAATACACAGATATGAAGTGTTACCCGGTTTGATTGGTGCCGTTTATTCGATTAGAAACTGATCAATTGGTTGTTGATAATGGTGATGTAATTTGTGCAGGTGGCTCAATGGCCTACATTGATCTTTCTTTGTATCTGGTCGAAAAATATTTAGGAAAAGAGGTTGCTTCTGATTGTGCTAAATTACTTGTATTTGATCCCGTCCGGGAAAAGCAATCACCTTATATGTCTTTTCAAGCACAAAAGGATCATGAAGATCAGCCTATTTTAAAGGCGCAGGAGTGGCTTGAATCTCATTTCAAACAAGAAGTTTCTTTAGATAGTCTGGCTGAACATGTAGGTTTAAGTTCACGTACATTTAAGCGAAGATTCAAGCAAGCGACGAATGAAAATCCTATTAATTATCTGCAACGTATCCGTGTGGAGCAGGCAAAAAATAAACTGGAAAAAACTACCGAACCGGTTAACAAGATAATCTGGTCTGTTGGTTATGAAGATATAAGTAGTTTCAGACAGTTATTTAAACGCTTTACTGGCTTAACACCAAGGGATTATCGTCAGAAATTTGCTTGAGGGACTATCTGAGGGTAACTGGTATAAATTAGAGATAAAAAAGGCAGCTTACGCTGCCTGATTATTTTGCTTGCTTTTCTTATTTGTGTATCAGAAATTTCTGATACACAAGAAAGTTATCTATCTTCCAAAGGAACAAATTTACGATCGATATCGCCAGTATATTTTTGACGTGGACGACCAATTTTTTGTCCTGGTTGACTTAGCATTTCATCCCAATGTGAAATCCAACCTACAGTACGGGACATCGCAAAAATAACGGTGAACATACTGGTAGGAATTCCGATAGCTTTTAAGATGATACCTGAATAGAAATCAACGTTAGGGTATAGTTTCTTAGAAACAAAATATTCATCTTCAAGTGCGATACGCTCTAGTTCCATTGCTATATCAAGTAATGGATCTTGAATATTTAATTCTTTTAACACTTCATGACACGTTTCGCGCATAACGGTAGCACGTGGGTCGAAGTTTTTATAAACCCTGTGACCAAATCCCATAAGGCGGAACGGATCACTTTTATCTTTAGCTTTAGCAACATATTCTTGAATACGATCAACCGTGCCAATTTCTTCAAGCATAGTTAAACAGGCTTCGTTAGCGCCGCCGTGTGCAGGGCCCCACAAAGAAGCGACTCCAGCTGCAATACATGCATATGGGTTAGCACCGGAAGAGCCAGCTAAACGTACTGTTGAAGTAGAAGCATTTTGTTCGTGATCTGCATGCAAAGTAAATATTCTATCCATTGCATTAGCAACAATAGGGCTTACTAAATATTTTTCAGCAGGTACAGAAAACATCATGTGTAAGAAGTTTTCAGCATAGGATAAATCATTACGTGGATATACGAATGGTTGACCAATGCTATATTTGTATGCCATTGCTGCAATCGTTGGCATTTTTGCGATTAAACGATGAGCACTACGCATGCGTTGTTTTGCATCATCTATATCTAAATCGCTGTGATAAAAAGAAGATAACGCGCCAACAACACCACAAACCATCGCCATTGGATGGGCATCAGGTAAGAAGCCTTGGAAAAAATGAGCTAATTTTTCATGTACCATCGTATGGTTGGTAATGATGTTCTTGAATTTTTCATATTGTGCTTTAGTCGGTGCTTGACCATTTAACAAAATATAACAAACTTCTAAATAATCAGCTTTTTTTGCTAAGTCTTCAATTGCATAGCCACGGTGCTGTAATATACCTTTACCGCCATCTATAAATGTAATAGCAGATTCACATGATGCCGTTGCTAAAAAGCCAGGATCATAAGTAAAATAGCCATGACTACCTAAGGTTCTGATGTCTATAACATCTAAACCTGCGCTGCCTGAGTGAATAGGTAATTCCGCAACTACTTTACCGTCAATACTAATAGTGGCCTTTGTTTCAGCCATATGTTTTATCCCCTGTCAATTTGTTTACTGACTACATTGAAAAATCAGTCAGTTTTTATGAATATAAAACTGAGGGTATTCTACTTCAAAACCCCCCCAAAAAGCCAATGCAATTGTGTTGCCAAAAAAAATCACTATTGATTATTTGTGAAAAGCCGGTTAAAAAACGACCGTTTTAATTATTTGTGATTAAAATGTGAGCTCAGGCCTTTAAAGTAGGAAGAAAATTGTAATTGATGCCCATCAAATATATAATCCACCTGTTCTAAGCCTGTTTCTTGTGAGGCTATGCAAATTGTTTATAATGTTATACAAATAATTCAATAGTATCTTCCATGTTATTGAATTATTTTGTCTGCGTATTTGTTCGTAGTTAATTATCTAAACGGTTTGTAGTCTCAATATTTAACAGTAATAGAATACCTGGGGGGTTACTCAAAAAATTGGTAGTAAACTACATGTTGGTAGAATACTTGCTTTATGAGTAACAATAAAAAAAAGTTGAAGGCTCTAAGAGCTCTTTAGGCAGCAATCGTGAAAAAACAACGTCCTGTAAACATAGATTTCACTACAATTAAAATGCATCCGGCAGCACATGCCTCTATTTTACACCGTATTTCAGGTGTAATTATGGTATTCGCTATTGGTATTTTATTGTGGGCACTTTCATTATCTCTATCTTCTGCGGAAGGATTTGCTCAAATTCAAGCTTGGCTTGATGGCATATTTTTCAAAATAATCATTTTAGGTATTATTTCTGCACTTATTTACCATGTACTCGGTGGTGTTCGTCACCTGTTTATGGACTTAGGTCATTTCGAAGAATTAGATTCTAGTAATACCAGTGCCAAATTTATAATGGTACTTTGGCTCGCACTTACCGTAGTTGTAGGAGTTTGGTTATGGTAGATAGTATTGCAACAGTAGGCCGTAATGGTGTACATGATTTTATTTTATTGAGAGCAACCGCTATTGTTCTCACGTTATATACAGTATTAATTGCTGTCTTTTTTATCGTCACCCCTGAAGTTACTTTTAATTCATGGCATGGTTTTTTTGAGAACATGGGTGTAAAAATTGCGACTTTGCTTGCGATTATATCACTTGTTGTTCACGCTTGGATCGGTGTTTGGCAAGTACTGACTGATTATGTAAAACCGGCATTTTTGCGCGGTTCATTGCAGTTTGTTTTTTCTGTTACTTTATTAGCCTACCTTTCAGCAGGCTTTATTATTGTGTGGAGTGTATAAGTGAGCGTTCCAATTCGTGAATTTGACGCCATAGTTATTGGCGCTGGCGGCGCAGGTATGCGCGCTGCATTAGCTATTTCTGAATCAGGTAAATCTTGTGCCTTGATTTCAAAAGTTTTCCCAACCCGTTCTCATACTGTATCTGCTCAAGGTGGTATTACCGTTGCGTTAGGTAATGCCCATGAAGATCATTGGGAACAACACATGTACGATACCGTAAAAGGCTCTGATTATATTGGTGACCAGGACGCGATCGAATACATGTGTAAAGTGGGTCCAGAATCTATTATTGAACTTGAGAAAATGGGTTTACCTTTCTCACGTTTTGAAAATGGTACAATTTATCAACGTCCTTTCGGTGGCCAATCTAAAAACTTTGGTGGTGAACAAGCTGCCCGTACAGCGGCTGCGGCTGATCGTACAGGTCATGCTTTATTACATTGTCTATATCAGCAAAACGTTAAAAATAAAACTAACGTTTATAGCGAATGGTATGCTTTGGATTTAGTTAAAAACAGTGCAGGCGCGATTGTTGGTACAACGGCTATTTGCATTGAAACGGGTGAAATTGTTTACTTTAAAGCCCGTGCAACCGTTTTAGCTACTGGTGGTGCAGGGCGTATTTTCGCTTCAACAACCAATGCGCATATTAATACGGGCGATGGTGTTGGTATGTCACTTCGTGCTGGTATTCAAATGCAAGACATGGAAATGTGGCAGTTCCACCCGACAGGTATTGCAGGTGCTGGTGTATTAGTGACTGAAGGTTGTCGTGGTGAAGGTGGTTATCTTCTTAATAAAGATGGCGAACGCTTCATGGAACGTTATGCTCCAAATGCTAAAGATTTAGCGGGACGCGACGTTGTTGCCCGTTCAATGATGACTGAAATTCGTGAAGGTCGTGGTTGTGACGGTCCTTGGGGTCCGCATATCAAGTTGAAACTTGATCATTTGGGTCGTGAAACATTGGAAAAACGTTTACCGGGTGTTTGTGAGTTATCTAAAACATTCGCTCATGTTGATCCAGCGGAAGAACCAATTCCAGTTATTCCTACTTGTCATTATCAAATGGGTGGTGTACCAACTAACGTTAATGGTCAGGCACTTAACATTGGCAGTGACGGTAAAGAAACTATCGTAGAAGGTTTGTTTGCTGTTGGTGAAATCGCTTGTGTCTCTGTTCATGGCGCTAACCGTTTAGGTGGTAATTCGTTACTTGATTTAGTTGTTTTCGGTCGTGCGGCAGGTAAATTCTTAGGCGAATACCTGAGTGATACTGACTCTGGTCTTGAAGCGTCTGAATCTGATTTAGAAACAAGTTTAGCTCGTACCAACCGTTGGGAATCTTCAACGAAAGGTGAAGATCCGGTTCAAATTCGTAAAGATCTACAGCAATGTATGCAAATGAACTTCTCGGTATTTCGTGAAGGAAAAGCAATGGCTGAAGGTATGAAAGAGTTGACTGAGATCCGCGAACGTTTGAAAGAAGCTCGTTTAGATGACAAGTCATCAGAATTTAATACTCAACGTATAGAGTGTTTAGAATTAGATAACTTAATGGAAACAGCATTCTGCTCTGCAAAAGCGGCAAACTTCCGTACAGAAAGTCGAGGTGCTCATGCCCGTCAAGATTTCACTGAACGTGATGATAAGAATTGGTTATGCCATTCAATTTATTCACCGAAAACTGAAGAAATGACCAAGCGCTCTGTAAATATGAGCCCTGTGCACCGTGAAGCTTTCCCACCTAAAGCACGTGTTTACTAAGGAATATATTGATGAAACAGTTATTTTCAATTTACCGTTATAACTCTGATGTAGACGATAAACCTTACATGAAGGATTACGAGTTAGAAATTCCTGAAGGTTCAGATATGATGGTATTGGACGCCTTGATCTTATTAAAAGAGCAAGATGCAACCTTATCATTCCGTCGTTCATGTCGTGAAGGTGTTTGTGGTAGTGATGGTTTAAATATGAATGGTAAAAATGGCTTAGCTTGTATAACGCCATTATCTGATTTAAAAACCAATAAAATTGTATTACGTCCATTACCTGGTTTACCGGTAGTGCGTGATTTAATCATTGATTTGACACAATTTTATAATCAATACGAAAAAGTTAAACCGTATTTGATAAATGATGGCAAAGACCAGCCAGCACGTGAACATTTACAATCAATTGAAGAACGTGAACATTTAGATGGATTATATGAGTGCATTTTATGTGCTTGTTGTTCAACTTCTTGTCCGTCTTTTTGGTGGAATCCTGACAAATTTATCGGTCCGGCAGGTTTGCTACACGCCTACCGTTTTTTGATTGATAGTCGTGATACTGCTACAGAAGAGCGTTTGGATGATTTACAGGATGCATATAGCGTATTTCGTTGTCACGGTATCATGAACTGTGTTGATGTTTGTCCGAAAGGATTAAACCCGACTAAAGCCATCGGCCATATTAAGTCGATGTTGCTCACAAGAGCCGTTTAATTTCGGCTATACTATCAAGAGCAGAATTATTTCATTTTGCTCTTGATTTGGTTACGAAAGCTGTAGTAGTTTAGTAGCCTTAGATTTAATTTTTATTGGGTGATCAGTAACTGTAATAATGACCAGATGTCTTGTTGAACAGTTGTCTGATTACATTTATTTATTTTGCTTTACCCCAGCAAAGGAACAGGGCAATGCCAGACGGTGTAATGAAGGCTTGGCTAGAGTCTTCCCATTTGAACGGTGCTAATATCGTTTATATTGAAGAATTGTACGAATCTTATCTAGATAATGCACATTCTGTGTCAACAGAATGGAGAGAACTATTCCAACAACTTCCCAAAATTGAAGGTACTACAATTGAGTACCATCATTCTGCTATTCGTAACGAATTCAAAGAACTTGCAAAACAGCCTTATCGACATGTAGTTACTGCAGGTGGTGGTGATGCTAAGCAAGTTAAAGTCTTGCAGCTCATTAATGCATTTCGTTTTCGTGGTCATCAAAATGCCAATTTAGATCCATTAGGGTTATGGCAAAGAGATAAAATTCGTGATTTGCAATTATCTCATCATGAGTTATCAGAAAATGATTTTGATAAAGAGTACAATGTTGGTTCTTTTGCCGTAGGGCAAGAGTCGATGAATTTAGGTGGTATTTATAATGCACTTAAAACGACTTATTGCGGTTCAATCGGTGCGGAATATATGCACATTACCGATACCGAGGAAAAACGTTGGTTACAACAACGTTTAGAGTCGGTTCAATCGCAAGCTTCTTTATCTGTCGATGAGAAAATTGACCTGTTAAATGGTTTGATTGCTGCTGATGGTCTTGAAAAATATTTAGGGGCAAAATTTCCCGGGGCTAAACGTTTCTCCTTAGAAGGTGGAGATTCACTGGTTCCAATGCTTAAAGAGTTAATTACCCGTGCGGGTATTCATGGCACGAAAGAAGTTGTTATTGGTATGGCTCACCGTGGTCGCCTGAATGTGCTCGTTAACGTTATGGGTAAAAACCCGTCAAAATTATTTGACGAGTTTGCTGGTAAGCATGATGAAATTTTAAGCTCTGGTGATGTTAAATATCATCAGGGGTATTCGTCCGATTTTGTTACGCCGGGTGGTAATGTCCATTTGGCTCTTGCGTTTAACCCTTCACATCTTGAAATTGTTAACCCTGTGGTTATCGGTTCGGTACGTGCGCGTTTAGACCGTCGTAATTGTAGTCAAGGTGATTTAGTTTTGCCTATTACTCTTCATGGTGATTCAGCAATTGCCGGTCAAGGTGTAGTACAAGAAACCTTTAATATGTCGCAAGCACGGGCATTTAAAGTTGGCGGAACTATTCGGGTAGTTATTAATAACCAAGTTGGTTTTACTACTTCTGTCGCTGAAGATACACGTTCTGGTGAATATTGTACCGATATTGCTAAAATGGTGCAGGCGCCAATTCTTCATGTTAATGGTGATGATCCAGAAGCGGTAATTTTAGTCACACAAATTGCGCTTGATTATCGTAATAAATATAAGCGTGATGTAGTTATCGATTTAGTTTGTTATCGACGTCACGGACATAATGAAGCTGATGAGCCTAATGCGACTCAGCCAATGATGTATCAAAAAATCAAAAAACATCCAACGCCTCGCCAGTTATATGCTGATAAGTTAATTGCCCAAGGTCATTTAACTCAAGCTAAAGCTGACGAATTATCGGCTTATTATCGTAAATTACTTGATGAAGGTCAGTGCACCGTTGAGCAATGGCGTCCAATGACAGAACATTCTGTTGACTGGTCACCGTATATTGGTCATGACTGGGATGATGATTATGAGAAAGAAATTTCTTTAGATAAATTAAAGCAGTTAGCCATGGGCGTTGCGAGTTATCCTGAAACAGTCTCTGTACAAGGGCGTGTTAAGAAAATTTATGATGATCGCGTTAAAATGGCCAAAGGAGAAAAACTTCTCGATTGGGGTATGGCTGAAAATTTGGCTTACGCGTCTATTATTGATTTAGGAAAACGTGTTCGCATTACCGGACAAGATTCAGGGCGGGGTACTTTCTTCCATCGTCATGCGGTATTGCATAATCAAGATGATGGCAGTACTTATTTACCACTTCAGAATGTCAGTGAAAATCAAGGTCCATTTGATATTCATGATTCAGTACTTTCAGAAGTATCGGTATTGGCGTTTGAATATGGTTATACCACGGCAGAGCCTGCTGGTTTAACTATTTGGGAAGCTCAGTTTGGTGATTTTGCTAACTGTGCTCAAGTCGTATTTGATCAATTTATCAGTTCAGGTGAACAAAAGTGGGGTCGTTTATGTGGTCTTACTATGTTGTTACCTCATGGTTATGAAGGTCAGGGACCAGAACATTCTTCAGCGCGGTTAGAACGCTTTTTGCAATTATGTGCTGATCATAATATGCAGGTTTGTGTTCCTACCACGCCAGCGCAAGTTTTTAATATGTTGCGCAGACAAGTCGTTCGTCCTATGCGTCGTCCATTAGTTGTTATGTCGCCTAAATCATTATTGCGTCATCCGTTGGCTGTTTCTTCTCTTGAAGAGTTGTCTACAGGTGTTTTCCATAATGTTATTGGTGAGATTGATGAGATTGATCCAAAAGGGGTTAAGCGTGTTGTATTCTGTAGTGGTAAAGTTTATTACGAACTGCTGGATCAACGTCGTAAGCACGAACAAACTGATGTAGTCATTATGCGAATTGAACAATTATATCCATTCCCGGAACAAGAGCTTAAAGATGCGTTGAAAGATTATCAACACGTGGAGCAATTTGTCTGGTGTCAGGAAGAGCCTCAAAACCAGGGGGCCTGGTATTGTTCTCAGCATCATTTCAGATCGGCTATCCCTAAAGGTAATTATTTGACATATGCGGGTCGTAAAGCGTCTGCAGCTCCGGCTGTTGGTTATATGTCAGTCCATGTTAAAGAACAACAAGCGTTAGTTAATGAAGCGCTAACTGTTGATTAACTAAGTTTTTTAAATACACTTTTAGCTTAATATCAGGACTAAGCTTAATATCAGGACTAAGAGTGTGATTAAGTGTGTGATTAAGGAATAAGTAAATGACAACTGAAATAAAGGTTCCTGTTTTACCCGAGTCAGTTGCTGATGCAACAATCGCGACTTGGCATGTACAAGTTGGTGATAAAGTTAGCCGCGACCAAAATCTTGTTGATATTGAAACAGATAAAGTAGTGCTAGAAGTGGTAGCGACTGCTGATGGCGTAATTACTGAAATCAGTCAAGCTGAGGGCGCAACGGTACTAGGTGAGCAAGTTATTGCCATTTTTTCTGCCGGTGCTGCAGCTCCAGCGTCTCAAGCAAGTGCTCCTGCTCCTGCTGTTGCTGTTGCAGCGGTATCTACGGGTGCAGCTAAAGTTATTGATATCGTGGTGCCTGTATTACCGGAATCAGTAGCAGATGCGACCATTGCTGCATGGCATGTTGCTCCGGGCGATACCGTATCAGTAGATCAAAACCTGGTTGATATTGAAACAGATAAAGTTGTGTTAGAAGTTGTAGCACAAGACAACGGCGTGATCGGTAAAATAATCCACGCTGAAGGCGATACGGTATTAGGCGATCAAAAAATTGGTGAACTGAATGCGGGTGCTGCTGGCTCTCAAGCGTCTTCACAAGAAGAAGCCATTAGCTCTGATGAATTGGCAAGCCCTTCAGTTCGTCGTTTGATGACTGAAAAAGGCTTGAATGCCGGTGATGTTAAAGGTTCAGGCAAAGGCGGACGTATCTCTAAAGAAGATGTTGAAGCCGCACTAGCTAGTGCCGTTAGCAAACAAAGTGCACCGGTAGCAGCTAAAGCAACTTCTGCACCTGTAGCTCAAGACTTAGGTGAACGTAGTCAAAAACGCGTGCCAATGACACGTTTACGCAAAACTATTGCTAAACGTTTACTGGAAGCGAAAAATTCAACGGCAATGTTAACAACATTTAATGAAGTTAACATGAAGCCAATTATGGATTTGCGTAAACAATACAAAGATTTATTTGAAAAGACTCATGATACTCGTCTTGGTTTTATGTCTTTTTATGTAAAAGCAGTAACTGAAGCGTTAAAACGTTTTCCTGGAGTTAATGCCTCTATTGATGGTGATGATATTGTTTATCATAACTTTTTTGATATCAGTATTGCGGTATCTACCCCTCGCGGTTTAGTTACTCCGGTATTACGTGATACTGATCAACTAGGCATGGCAGCTATTGAAAATGGTATTCGTGAATTAGCAATTAAAGGTCGCGACGGCAAACTTTCAATTGCAGATATGACGGGTGGTAATTTTACCATCACTAATGGTGGCGTATTTGGTTCATTGTTATCAACACCAATTCTTAACTTACCACAAGCGGCTATTCTGGGTATGCATAAAATCCAGGATCGTCCTATGGCCGTAAATGGTAAAGTTGAAATCTTACCAATGATGTATTTAGCATTATCTTACGATCATCGCTTGATTGACGGTAAGGAATCGGTTGGTTTTTTAGTGACAATTAAAGAACTATTAGAAGATCCAACACGTTTGCTTTTGGATATCTAACACCATTGGAATAAATACCCAAAACATCTAATTTAGACGATTGTATTAGCTCTTTAGACTACCGTTTTTAGAGCTTTTGTACTATAATCTGTCGACTTTTTCGGTGGCAGCTCTTTTGTAAATATTTAATTACACAAAGCTGCCACTATAATTTACAGATAAATGGATAAAACACCATGAATTTGCATGAGTACCAAGCGAAACAATTGTTCGCTGAATATGGTTTACCAGTTTCTGAAGGTTTCGCTTGCGATACCCCTCAAGAAGCTGCCGAAGCTGCCAGTAAGATTGGCGGTGATATGTGGGTTGTTAAAACTCAAGTGCACGCGGGTGGTCGCGGTAAAGCTGGCGGTGTTAAGCTAGTTAAAACTAAAGAAGAAATCAGAGAATTTGCTCAACATTGGTTAGGCAAAAACTTAGTTACCTATCAGACAGATGAAAATGGTCAGCCAGTTTCTAAAATTTTAGTTGAAAGCTGTACTGATATCGCGAATGAGTTATACCTTGGTGCAGTTGTTGACCGTGGTACTCAACGTGTAGTATTCATGGCTTCTACTGAAGGTGGTGTTGATATTGAAACCGTTGCTGAAGAAACGCCTGAGTTAATTCACAAAGCGGAAATCGATCCATTAGTTGGTCCTCAAGCTTATCAAGCACGTGAACTTGGTTTTAAATTGGGTTTAAACCCGGTACAAATGAAGCAATTTGTTAAGATCTTTATGGGTCTTGCAAAAATGTTCAACGATTACGATTTTGCTTTATTGGAAATTAACCCGTTAGTTATTACTGATGAAGGTAACCTTCACTGTTTAGACGGTAAAATTGGTATTGATGGTAACGCTTTATACCGTCAGCCTAAACTCCGTGAAATGCACGATCCATCTCAAGAAGATGAACGTGAAGGGCATGCGGCACAGTGGGAACTTAACTATGTTGCACTAGATGGTAACGTAGGTTGTATGGTTAACGGTGCTGGTCTTGCAATGGGTACAATGGATATTGTTAACTTGCACGGTGGCAAGCCTGCTAATTTTCTTGATGTTGGCGGCGGAGCAACTAAAGAACGTGTTGCTGAAGCATTCAAAATCATCCTTTCTGATGAAAATGTAAAAGCTGTTTTAGTTAACATTTTTGGTGGTATTGTTCGTTGTGACATGATCGCTGAAGGTATTATCGGCGCGGTTAAAGAAGTGGGTGTTAGTGTACCTGTAGTTGTACGTTTAGAAGGTACTAACGCTGAAGCGGGTCGTGCAGTATTAGCTAACTCTGATGTTGACATCATTGCTGCTGAATCATTAACTGATGCCGCACTTAAAGTTGTTGCAGCTGCGGAGGGCAAATAATGTCTGTCTTAATTAATAAAGATACTAAAGTTATCTGTCAAGGTTTCACTGGTGGACAAGGTACTTTCCATTCAGAACAAGCAATTGACTACGGTACACAAATGGTTGGTGGCGTAAGCCCGGGTAAAGGCGGTCAAACGCACCTTGGTTTACCTGTATTCAATACAGTACGTGAAGCGGTAGCAGCAACTGGCGCAACAGCAACAGTAATTTATGTTCCTGCTCCTTTTTGTAAAGATGCTATTTTAGAAGCAATAGATGCTGGTATTGAACTTATTATAACGATCACTGAAGGTATCCCTACATTGGATATGGTTGACGTGAAAGCTAAGCTTGATCAAACTGGCGTTCGTATGATCGGTCCTAACTGTCCGGGTGTTATCACTCCGGGCGAAACTAAGATTGGTATTATGCCAGGTCACATCCATTTACCAGGTAAAGTAGGTATTGTATCTCGTTCAGGTACTTTAACTTATGAAGCTGTTAAGCAAACAACTGATGCTGGTTTTGGTCAGTCTACTTGTGTTGGTATTGGTGGTGATCCTATCCCGGGTACAAGCTTTATCGACGTATTGGAAATGTTCCAAAACGATCCACAAACTGAAGCAATTGTTATGATTGGTGAAATTGGTGGTACGGCTGAAGAAGAAGCAGCTGAATACATTAAAGCTAATGTAACTAAACCTGTAGTATCTTACATTGCCGGTGTTACTGCACCTGCTGGTAAGCGTATGGGTCACGCTGGCGCAATTATCGCTGGTGGTAAAGGTACAGCTGATGAAAAATTTGCAGCGTTAGAAGCGGCTGGTGTTAAAACTGTTCGTTCACTTGCTGAAATTGGCACTGCTCTTAAAGAGAAGACAGGTTGGTAAGCGCTTAGCTTATTAAATTGTTATTTTTTAAAAAGGTCGCATTAGCGGCCTTTTTTGTTTTAAGCAGCTTTAATAAAGTTCAAATTCATTGTTTATACCAATTAGCATAAGTAACTGGCTATTTTCATATGGTCTAAATATCCAATAACTGCGTTGTTTTCAATCCCAATAGCCAGCTATTGATCAATCAAACGCCTTATTCTTGAAAATTTATCCTCATTGAAAACAGACCAGTTATTTATGATAATTGGTATTACTTACGCCCGTATAACAAATAACACTATGAAATATAGCTTTTTTTTCTGACATGTTACGATAGCCATGTTCTACATTGGCATGAAATTTTGCAACTTCACCTTGCTTTAAAGGGTGCCATAGTTGTTCCAGAAAGTATTCCATTTCTCCTTCTATTACCATTATATGTTCGATTACACCATCATTATGCGGTAATGACATTTGCTGATGCATTGGGGCTAAGGTTAAAGAAAGGACTTCGCTTTTTGTTTTTTCATCAAAAGGAAATAATGTGGTGACTGTAATGCCTTTTTCGGTATTTAAAATTTTTTGTGTCAGGGTATTATCAACAATTGTCCCTAAAAAATAGCTTAGTGGTAAATGAAAACCACTGGCAATTTTCCATAAACTTGCAACGGTAGGGCTTGATTCTCCACGCTCAATTTGACCTAGCATAGCCTTTGAAACACCGGTGTTTTTAGAAGCAGAGTCTAAACTCCAGCCCTTTTTTTTTCTTAAATTTTTCAGTTGGATCCCAACCGCATTATTTATAATTTCTTTCATAATTTCTTGTGCGTTATAACATACAATGATAAGTTGTGCGTTAAAGCGCACGTTTAAACATAATTATGGGAGTATTCGACATGTTAGTCAATCGTATTATTAATCCGACTGTTGCAGGGCTGGTTTCTGTAATTATCGGTTTTGCAAGCTCGATAGCACTGATTTATCAAACGGTGATAAATTTAGGAGGTGATGCGACCCTTGCGGCAAGCTGGATATTAGCTTTAGGGTTAACAATCGGCATAACGTCGATTATTTTATCAACGTATTTTCGGCTGCCTATCTTAATAGCCTGGTCAACTCCCGGCGCAGCTTTTCTTATTTCTGGTACTCAAGGGTTTACTATTAATGAAGCAATAGGGGGATTTATATTTTCCGGATTATTGATTTTCCTGAGTGGTATTACCGGGTGGTTTGAAAAATTAATCAACAAGATCCCATTTCAAATCGCTTCAGCAATGTTGGCTGGAGTTTTGGTTAATTTTGGCATTGATGTATTCAATCACATGAATGATAAGCCATTACTTGTTTTATCCATGTTTCTCAGTTATTTGGGCACCAATCAAACCGGGTAACAGTTCATATTTGTGTATTGTCATGTTTAAGTTGATACAGTCTAGAGCCTG
>JABSOJ010000338.1 GCA_013216005.1 Alteromonadaceae bacterium
GCGTATCATGATCTCATTTAGAAAAAAATCAAGGCTTTGTTTGAAAACGCCGTATTTTCATTGATCACGGGTATATACCCAAACTGCATTTTCAAGCAGTTTGGGTATCAAGTAGTTTGTGTATCAAGCAGTTTGGGTATATTGTAACGTATTCTTAATATTTTAGTTTTTCGTTAATTCAGTCGTTTAAGTTTGCTTAACTTATCAGGTAACGACGAAAACCAACCAGTAATAATGCAGTTAAACCAATAAATGAAAGACTGCCGCCGTGTCCGCTACTATAACTATGCCTTTCTTCTTCGTAATGATCATAATTTACACTTTCTAATGGCAAGGCAAATAATGCATTGGTATCATCGCTGCTGATGGTGGCAACAGGATTGCTATAACCCACTTCATATAAGTCAATCAACACATCATAATGATCGCTGCTATATCCGTTATATAAAGTAGTGATCACTTCATAATCATCCGTACTGCTGTCTGAATAAATGATGAAGTCATCGGTGGTAAAATAATGTAACCATTCACCACCATTTTTACTCAGGTATAACTCAGCGTAAACGTCAACAAATTCAGAACCATTATAGTTATAAACGTCAGCATCAAAAGTAACACTGAAGGTTTGATAGAAACCATCAAAATCATTATCATTCAGTAAATAAGAATTGGCATCAAAGATACTGAATTCGTGATGGCCAATTCTTGCTGCACGTGTAACGGAGGAATTGGCGGTAGCACTAATTGTTTTATCTTGTTCTTTTTTCAAACGTAATATCTCAGTTCTGGTTTTGCCACTGGCTTTACCTAATATTTGATCTACAAGTACGGTGCTTTTGTTTTGTTCAACATAATTTTTACGAATTTGTTCAGTAATTTCTTTTTGTGGTGCGCCAAAAGAAGTCGTCTTTTGAGCTTCATTTGCGGTAGCTGTGTTCATGCCAAGAACGGCAAAGCTTAAGCATAAGATTAATGTTTTGTGTGGTGCTAATTTCTTTTCAAGAGCGTTTTTGTTCATAACAGTATTCCTATTAGTCATTTATGTCGTTGTTGGTAATCATTAAAGCTTAATTTAACTGAACAATGGCTGAACATGATGTAATTATTTTATAGTGGAATTGTAAAAAGGTGTAAATTTTATTATTTGGGCGACTGGGTGTTTTAGCTGGGTATTTTTAGCTGAATATTTTTAGTTGTGTATTTTCAATAATAGAACTAATTGTTTTTTCCGTTCAGCAAAGGTTCAGTAAACCAGTTGTAAGCTGGGTCTATATCAAACGAGTTAACTATAGAAATGTAGTTTCAATTTTTGGAGAATATGATGAAAGTACTACTTAATACCTTTTTAGCGTTAGTTATTTGTTCAATATCAGTTAGTGCGAATGCGGATCATAAGCGTAATTCTGTTTTTTATAAAAAAGGAAAAGTAATAGAAGTAACACCAATTTATAAAACAGTGACGATTAAACGCCCCGTTTATGATTGCAAACACTATTCATCATCACGTAATTATCACCATAAAGATGCATTGCCAACGGTTATAGGAGCAACGATAGGTGGTGTTATTGGTCATAAAATATTTAAAAAATCTCGTCTAAAACATGCCGGAACTATTGCAGGTGCTATTGTTGGCGGAGTTATTGGTAACGATATCGGCACAAGACACCATAGTAAAGGTCATAAAAGTAATGGCCATAAAAAATCTCGTCATCATTCTCAAACAAACTGTGGATATGAAACAGAATTAGTGAGAAAGATAGTGGGATATCATGTTACTTATCGATATCAAGGTGAATTGTTTACGGCACGTACAATAAATCATCCGGGCAAACGAATTAAACTTAAGATAAAAGTTGAAGTGGCTTAGTTTGGTAGAATTTAATTTGGGTATATATTTAAAAGAACCAATCTTTTACACTGTTACCCTTACAAACTGATTTTTAGTTACAGGCCTAATTTAATGAAAACACTTGTTTCGTTTTTTGTTCTTTGCTTTTTGTTCACTTCACCAATAACTTGGGCGAAGTATGAGGCGTATTCGCCTGCAGCAGCTGAACGTTCTGCAAGGGCACAACAAAGTCAAAAAGCGTTAAAAGTTCGCAGTTTACAGCAAGCAGCTAAGTTAGTAAAACAGCGTTATGGTGGCAAGGTATTAAAAGTAAGTAAGAAAAAAGTAAATGGTCATAGTGGATATAAAGTTAAATTGATTAAGTCTAATGGACATGTAGTTACTATCTTGGTCGATGCTCAAACTGGCCGGTTAAGTGGTCGTTAATAGGTGGTCGACAATCGGTGAAAGTTAATAGGTGAAAGTTAATTAACTGGACTCGATAAAAGTATAAATAGCAAAGTGAACGGACAAGGAAAAAAATATGCGTTTATTGTTGGTTGAAGATGATTTAGATCTACAAAATAATTTAAAACAGCATTTAGTCGCTGAAAATTACTCAGTTGATGTCGCAAGCGATGGCGAGACAGGTTTATTTCAAGGAACAGAATATCCTTACGATGCAGCAATTATTGATGTTGGTTTACCCATTATTGACGGTATTAGCCTGATTAAATCATTGCGTAGGCAAAATATATCTTTTCCGGTATTAATTTTAACTGCACGGGATCGTTGGCAGGACAAAGTTGAAGGATTAGATGCAGGCGCTGACGATTACCTGACCAAACCTTTTCAAAATGAAGAATTATTAGCTCGGTTAAATGCGCTTATTCGACGTTCAGCAGGAAAAGCCAGCCCGATTATAGAAAATGGTCCATTGACTTTAAACACCTTAAGTTTAGAGGTAAAAGTAAATGATCAAGAGGTTAATTTAAGTAGTTCTGAATATAAATTACTGGAATATTTAATGTTGCATCTGGGTGAGGTTAAATCTAAATCAGTACTTACAGAGCATATTTATGATCAGGATTTTGATCTCGACTCTAATGTTATTGAAGTTTTTATTCGACGTTTACGCAAAAAATTAGATCCTGGCAGTGAATTCAATTTTATTGAAACTTTGCGTGGTCAAGGATACAGACTAAAAATTATGTCACAGAGTGAAAGTTGATTTGAGTAAATATGCATTTTTATCTGCGTGGCGATTTAATTCACTAAAAGTTAGATTAATGCTCAGTGCATTACTCATGATTGTTATTGTTTTACCTATTATTGGCATTACGCTGAATAATGCTTTTGAAGTACAAATAAGAAGTGCAGTAAAAAATGAATTAAGTGCTTATAGTTATTCTATTTTAGCTGTGGCCGAGGTTGAAGATAATCACTTGTTTATGCCTGGACAACTGCTTGAAAATCAATTTAATGTGATTGAATCTGGTTTGTATGCTTTGATTACGTCAAAGGGGAAAACCGACGATATTCTTTGGTCGTCAAGGTCACTGTTAGGCATTGATACACCGAGTAATTTAGTCACGCCACAAGTTGGACAGTCACAATTTTTAGAAAGCGTCATTGAAGGAAAAGCGCATTTAATTTATAGCTTCAGTGCCAGTTTTACAAGTAATGCTTCTGATGGTGAAAAATCCTTTCCGTTAACTCTGCACATTATTAAAGATCAGGCTGATTTATTGCAAGTTATTGAACAATTTAAACAGCAACTTTGGTCTTGGCTATTCATTTTAATGTTGTTACTTATATTTGTACAAATAGCTTGGTTAAAGTGGACGTTAAAGCCGCTGTTAACATTAAAATCAGAATTGGCGATGGTTGAGCAGGGCAAAGCCGAAAAATTGCAGGCAAGTTATCCTCAAGAGCTGGAACAGGTAACGAATCAGGTAAATGTTTTACTGAAAACTGAGCAAATGCAACGAAAACGATATCGAAATGCTTTGTCTGATTTGGCGCATAGTTTAAAAACGCCACTGGCTGTTATGCAAAGCCAAAATGATTTATCTGCGACCTCATCAGAGCAAATCACCATTATTAATCACACAATAGAGCATCAATTAAAACGCGCACAAAGTGCGGGTGAATCCTCTTGGCATTTAGGTATATCGATGGAACCTATTGCTAAAAAATTGTGTAATACTCTCGGTAAAATATACAGAGATAAAAATTTAACTATCAGGGAAACAATTCCGCAGCAGGTTATTTTTAAAGGTGATGAGGCTGATTTAATGGAAATACTTGGCAATTTAATGGACAACGCTTGTAAAGCTGCGAAATCAGAAGTTAGCCTAAAAGTGGAGGAGAATGAAAACCAATTGTTTTTTTCCATTGAAGATGACGGGCAAGGCATTAGTGATAGCCAAAAACAAACTATTTTGAATCGTGGGACACGCGCTGACACCTATCAGCAGGGGCATGGTATTGGTTTGGCTATTGTCAGAGATTTAGTTGCAAGTTATCAAGGTAAGTTAAGTATCGAAAACTCATCTGATCTTGGTGGTGCTAAATTTGTTATTTTGTTTAATAGTTAATACCTAGCAGTTAATGCCCAGCAAGTAATAACCAGCAGTTAATCTCTAACCGTTAATCACTTATATATTCATTAAAATATTCGGCACCAATCAAACCGGGTAACAGTTCATATTTGTGTATTGTCATGTTTAAGTTGATACAGTCTAGAGCCTGTATA
>JABSOJ010000339.1 GCA_013216005.1 Alteromonadaceae bacterium
ATATTATTAACAAGCTGAAGGGGCACCAGTAATAAATTACCGTCATTTGCGTTCCTTCATTTAATCAGTTCTACAAATTATCTCGCGATGAAAGACCCGTTGAACGTCTGCCCACTTTCGTGCCGAGTAACATTTAAACTCGTATCTACACTATTACCGCGTAGCATTCGCTTCTTTCAACATCCCAGTCCTGCACAGCTATTGGTCGGTTTCACAACTGACTTTCCTCTAAAAAAAAACAAGAGGAGTTATACAGGGTTCCCACGTTCCACTATCAAAGCCTGTCGGGTTAGGTGCCCACTATCAGCCGGTAGGTGTATTTGACCATGGATGATCACTTGAAATAGAACAGCTTTTCAAGCAACCTCGTGTCGCACTTCAAGTTGTTTATCAGTAAGCGATAGCGCTAAACAAATTGAAAATGCAGGAAACATAGATAAAACTTGAAGTATAAGGGCAAGCGTTTTAACATTAAGCGCATTTTATTATACCTAGGAAATCCCTCTTGGAGCCATTTATCCATGGGAGTCTAAAAGTTAATGATTAATTAACTAGTGACATTTCAGGTGGGTTTTCTATTACATATTTGTACTTGGCTAGCAGGTTATGGTTTTTGTTCTGAAATATGATATTTCATAAAGCTGGTTGTAAGAATAATAAATTTTGAGAGGTGAAATAAAATTTAAATATTCATGCAATGGGCGGTGGGAATGCATATGTGCGACTTAACCAAATGTAAGCTCGCACAGTAATTTATTTAATATGCCCGGTCATCATGTCGGGCATTTTAGTATCAGATTTATACCATTTAATTTTTATAGCATTTAATTATGCTTAGTTTAATGTTGAGTGGTATTAAGGCTTTATTCACAGCTTCTAGTCTAAATACTCTATAGAGAGTATACTTAGGCAAGTTTTATTTTTCATTTTAATAAACAGACTGTTTCGGAATATCATGACTACGTTCAATAGTAAAACCTTTCAAGGTTTAATCCTGCAATTACAGGATTATTGGTCACGCCAAGGGTGTGCAATCGTTCAACCATTAGATATGGAAGTTGGTGCGGGTACTTTCCATCCGATGACTTTCTTACGCTCAATAGGCCCAGAGCCAATGAGTAGCGCTTATGTTCAACCTTGTCGTCGTCCTACTGATGGTCGTTATGGTGAAAACCCTAATCGTTTGCAACAATATTATCAATTTCAAGTGCTGCTGAAGCCGTCACCAAAAAACTTTCAAGAGTTATATCTTAATTCATTAAAAGAACTGGGAATTGATCCGTTAGTGCATGATATCCGTTTTGTTGAGGATAATTGGGAATCACCAACGTTAGGTGCGTGGGGTTTAGGTTGGGAAATTTGGTTAGACGGTATGGAAATCAGTCAATTTACTTATTTCCAACAAGTTGGAGGCATGGAGTGTTCGCCTGTTCCCGGTGAAATCACTTATGGTTTAGAGCGTTTAGCTATGTATATACAAAATGTAGAGAGCATTTATGATTTAGTCTGGACAGATGGCCCTATGGGTAAGATCCTTTACGGGGATATATTCCATCAAAATGAAGTAGAGCAATCAACCTACAATTTTGAACATGCAGATGTTGACGCCTTATTTAAAACATTTGATCAATGTGAAAAAGAAAGTAAAAAGCTGATTGAACACGGTTTGCCATTACCAGCTTACGAGCAAGTAATGAAAGCTTCTCATGCGTTTAACTTGTTGGATGCAAGACATGCTATTTCGGTAACAGAACGTCAACGTTATATTTTACGTGTTAGAACTTTATCTAAAGCATGTGCTGAAACCTACTATGAATCACGTAAAAAATTGGGTTTTCCAATGTGTAAAAATAACGAAAATACAAACCAGACCGAAAAAGCAGGAGAGTAATGATGGCTGATAACATGACAACAGAAACGCTCCTAATTGAATTAGGTACTGAAGAACTGCCACCGAAATCTTTGAATATATTAGCCACCACTTTATTTGAACAGATTAAAAGTCATCTTGATAAGGCAGATCTAACGTACTCAGATATTCGATGGTTTGCGACACCACGTCGTTTAGCGGTACAAGTAGATGATTTGATCGCTCAACAAGCCGATAAAATCATTGAAAAGCGTGGTCCAGCGGTAAGTGTGGCATTTGATGAAGAAGGTAATGCAAGTAAAGCAGCGATGGGTTGGGCACGGTCTAATGGTATCACAGTAGAGCAGGCAGAGCGTTTAACCACAGATAAAGGTGAATGGTTACTTTATAAAGCGAATCAAACAGGAAAGACCGTTAAAGAGCTTATACCTGATATGGTTAACCAAGCCTTATCAAAGTTACCAATTCCAAAACCTATGCGCTGGGGTAGCTCTCGTACTCAATTTATTCGCCCCGTTCATACATTAACACTAATGTATGGTGAGCAAGTTATTGAAGGTGAAACGTTAGGTGTTCGTTCAAGTAATGAAGTCACAGGACATCGTTTTCATCACGAAGGTTTAGTAAAGCTCAATCATGCGAATGAATACAAAGAAAAATTAGCAAAAGCTTACGTAATGGTTGATTTTGATGAGCGCCAGAAAGTAATACAGGAACAAATTAAGTCTGTAGCAGAAAGTCTCAACGCAAATGCGATAATAGACGAAGAGCTATTAAATGAAGTAAGCGCATTGGTGGAATGGCCTGTTACTTTAGTGGGCAGTTTTGATAAAGATTTTCTTAATGTTCCGCGTGAGCCTTTAATATATTCGATGCAAGATCATCAAAAATATTTTCCAGTTGAAGATAAACAGGGGAAATTGCTGAATCAGTTTATCTTTGTGTCAAATATTGAAAGTAAAGATCCACAACAGGTAATATTTGGTAATGAAAAAGTCATTCGTCCCCGGTTAGCGGATGCGGAATTCTTTTATACAAACGATAAAAAAAGATCGCTTGAAAGTAGACTGGTTAATTTAGAAGCTGTGTTGTTCCAAAAACAACTGGGGACATTAAAAGATAAGTCTGAGCGTATTGCCAGTTTAAGTGAATACATTGCAGAACAACTGGGTGAAAACAGCGCAGATGCGCATAGAGCCGGTTTGTTAAGTAAAACTGATTTACTTTCTGATATGGTACAGGAGTTCCCACAAGTTCAAGGTACGATGGGTAAGTATTATGCACAAAACGATGGCGAATCTGCTGCAATAGCACAGGCATTAGAAGATCAGTACCGTCCTCGTTTTGCCGGAGATAACTTACCTGAAGCAAATATTGGTTGTGCAGTAGCTATTGCCGATAAAATTGATTCTTTAGTCGGTATTTTTGGTATTAATCAAGCACCTAAAGGTGATAAAGACCCATTTGCTCTGCGACGTGCAGCGATAGGGGTTATCAGAATAAGTATTGAAAAACAGCTTGATTTAGATCTTGAAAAATTAATTGTTCACAGCATTAACCTGTACGGTGAAAAGCTAAGTAATAATAAGACTAAGACACAGGTTGTTGATTTTATTATGGGACGTTTCCGTGCCTACTTCCAAGAGCATAATGTTTCAGTTGATGTGATCCAAGCCGTTCTTGTTAAGAAAATCACAACACCTTTAGACTTTGAAAAGCGCGTTAAGGCTGTTAGTTATTTCAGGACATTAGATGAAGCTTCTACATTAGCTGCAGCCAATAAACGGGTTGGAAATATATTAGCTAAGTTTGATGGTGAACTTTATTCGACTTTTAAAGCAGAATTAGCTACTGAAGAAGCGGAACTTAATTTAGCAAATGCTTATGCTGCTATTTACGAAAAAGTTACCCCTTTGATGGCGGCTAAAGATTATCAAGCTGCGCTTTCAGAATTAGCGTTATTAAAAGCACCCATTGACACTTTTTTCGATAGTGTGATGGTAATGGCTGATGATGAAGCGATTAAGATCAATCGCTTAACTTTGTTAAATGAAATCAGAAATAGTTTTTTTGCTATTGCGGATATTTCAGTTTTACAGTAAATAAGTTATTCAAAATGTTTAGAAAAAGGGAATGTTGGTCATTCCCTTTTTTTACAAAACTAGAATAACTAACTAACACTTCAAAATAAGATATTGATAAGGTTTAACCTCAGTTTGTTGTGCAACAAGCTGATGTTCCATAAAGCGGCAAAAGCTGGGGATGTCTCTGGTTGTAGAAGGATCGTCTGCGGTAACAAGTAATGTTTCACCAACCGCTATTTTTCTTATATTCAATCGAACCATCATTACGGGTTCCGGGCAACGCAGGCCAATGGCGTCTAGCTGGTGAATGGCTTCGTTAAACAATTGTTGCTTCATGGTTAATTTAAATACTTAATTAAAACGACAGAATAAGCATTTTAACCTATTATTTGTTTAGGATAAATATTACAAAAACACAAGCGCTTAAATTATCGTTGATAGTGTTTTGTTCTGGTTTGTTCTGGTTTGTTCTGGTTTGTTCAGTTTTATTTTGTTTAGTTATGTTTTGTTGCAATTTTTGGCACTGATCAAATTCAATGCATTACGGTTCACAATTCATAGCTATCCTGCAGTTCAATCTTGATTGAACTGTTCTATAAAACTGATTAAGTTTTG
>JABSOJ010000340.1 GCA_013216005.1 Alteromonadaceae bacterium
CTTTGATATTAAGGTATTTGTTTAATAAGTTTTATAGTGTCGCTTTATTGCATGTTTAAATGCTTGGTAGTAACTATTGGGGACTTCACCTTTCTCAAAACGTTTTATATCATCAACTCCATAACCCGTAAGTTTTGACATCTCAGTTAGCGAGAACCCTGCTCTTTTTCTAACATAATTAATAATGTTTTTTATATGATAATCAACGATAAAGCCACATGTAGTGCACATCATACCTACCCCATCAATATGTGTTGTTTTATGTGAACAAATACTGCATTTGCTCGGTGGTAAATGATCCCAAACTGCTATTAAGTCAGATAGTGTTGTTTGATCAAATAGCACTGTTAACCTTTCCTGCGGAGATCTATCTGGGCAGCCTGGTAATAATTCCAATCATTGTGGTATTTCCTTATTTGAAAGATCTTTAGCGGTTGACGCTATTTTTTCTTTTTTATTAGTCATAAATAAATACTCGATTGTTTTGTTTCCACTCGCTAAAATTTTATTGAGTGGACGTTAGTTTTGGTTCGACTTGATCAAAATATTGGCCGCAAGTTTCGAGTTTTAAGGTTTCGCTAGCTTTATCGCTCGCGATCAAGCTAGCGAAACCTTAAAAACAACAATGCTAACTGCCATCCAAAACAACTTTTAAACGTTAGTCTATGATTTCGGGTTCGATCACGTTACATAGAACACGCATCATATTGATTGCTTTACGTGTGCTTCAATATATAATCCTTCTTAAACGTTGTTTATTTTTCGTCATTCGACACTAGCTTTCATATAACGCTCGTCAATGTATGTCGCAAAGTCAGCAATTTAATTAATGTCGGGCTGCGTTAAAAATCGCGTAACTTAAAAGTAGGTATAGGAAAATCATACCTTTTTTCTTTTAACTCTGAGGTTTTAGGTTTAATAGCCAAGAATTCTTCGCCCACAAATTTAAGTTCAATAACAGGGGTTTCAAATCGCGCTAGTAATGCAAAATTGGTACTCATATATCGCCTATGTAATTATTTGGTGTTGGCAATTCGTGGAGATTTAAATTACCACAAAGTTCCATATCGAGAACTTTAGACAATGTTAAATCCAAATGTGGAACTGTGTCAAATGAATTATGGAAAAAAAATAAGAATTCTTCGTGAATCGTTAAGTAAAACTCAGACAGAATTTGCCTATATGACCTCTATCTCATTGAGTACATTAAAAAAGGTTGAAGGAGGGTTTTCAAATGTTGGAATTTCAATTATTGATAAGATAATTGCAACTCCATCACTTAAAGAACATATTTTATGGCTTATGACAGGAACAGAAGATCTAAATAAGGAACCAAAGAATACTTCTAAAATAGGCCATATACATTTACCTTTTTACGAAATTTATGCCTCAGCTGGTGACATATCATTAGTTGAAGTAGAAGAAAAAGCCAACATAATAAGCTTTGAATTAAAATGGTTAAATACAGAAATTGGCATAAATCCTAACGATTTGTTTTTAATGCTAATGGAAGGTGACAGCATGTATCCCACATTGAAAGGTGGTTCAATAATCATGATCAACCGTAACCTCTGCGGGTTAACTGATGGTGTTTATGTGATGCGACATGATTACAATTTTTTAGTAAAAAGATTACAAATATTGCCAGGCGGCATTATCAAAGTAATATCAGACAATTGTATATATGAACCTTGGAAAATCGATAAAAAACTCCTGGATGGTGGAGATTTAGAACTAATTGGCCGAGTAGTTTGGTCAGGACAGAGGATATACTAATGAAATTACTTATTGAAGAGTAATCTCTAAAAAAACAAAACAAAACAAAACAAGACACCCAGTGTGCCGAGATTAATCGGTAGAAGATTAGAGGTGAAAGTCCTCTGCTTGGTAAGGTTTAGCAAACCGGCGAGACCCCGAGTCATGGGCTTTGCATCGTAAGGTGTCGAGTTAAGCGTTGACAGGGGAAACCATAGGCTGAATATTGAGCTGCGAAATATAAGTCAAGAGTGCCGATCTCGTTTATAGTCCTTCATACCATCTATTTTAATTTATGAAATAATAAGAAATGTGGCACCAATCAATCGGGGTATCAATTAGAGTAAAATAATTTAAGGAGAAAGCGCAAAAATAGTCGACAATTAATTGTTCGAAAAACAATCAAAGATTTTTAATATGTCAATTTTAAAGCAAATATCGCTTAATCCTTCAGACAAACGCCATCTTCTCTTAAATTCACTCAATTGCCAGGATTATGGTGATATTACTCAAATTTCATCGGAATTTAGTGTTTCCAGAAAAACTGTTTATTGTACACGTGAAGTCGGATTGAATGCTCAGATGGGCTATTCTCTACCTCACAAAATGAGTGCCAAATAACGGTAGACGAACCACAAATGAAGCGAACTATTGTCGCAATGTCTATTGTTGGTCCAAACTCGATTCGTGATATCGTCGAAATGATATCTATTGCCTATCCTGGGGTAACCCGCAGTTTTGGCTACATACAATCTGTCCAAATTCAAGCACAGGAAAATACTAAAAAATTCAATGCACAAGTGGATTCATCTTGTATCAAATCAATTGCGATTGAGGAGGTATTTTGTCAGAATGAACCTGTATTGGAAGGTATTGATTTGGATAGCGGTTATCTTCCTATATGTAGCGGCTATATTAGACTAAAATAGTACTTTTGTGTATTACGCTTCCTTGGATATTGAACTATCAGACACCAAAGAACAAGCTAAACAATGACCAAAAGCACAAGCAAAATTAGTAGAGGTTCAAAAACAAACATCTCAACTACAACATCATTTATCACAATCTGAGCGTGAGAACGAATCAATATCAAGGGCTTTAGCGGTAAGTGATAATAACCAGATGAATATGATAACTAAAAAATAAATGCTATCGGTCTTGCACAAAATAAAAGAGTACACATAAAATTCATAGTACAACACGTAAACAAGTTTTATGTGCTTCAAAATGTATTTTACTGCTATTTATCGTCCTTGTGCTGATGTGGTGTAAACCAATAGAAATATAGTTATTCAAAGAAAAGGAACAACCAGTTGTTTTTATCAATTATGACGACGTTTATTAATAATAAAAACAGTTCAAAAAGGTTACAGAATCTGTAACCTTACATGTGAGTGTTCTGAACTAGTAAGGTTAACAATGCCCAGTAAGTTGTCTTTTTCGTCACTAGCTTCACACATCAAAGAGTGAATGCAACGGTTTTGTTCCAAAAGAGCCCCTTATGCATTAACACATTGATATGCACGCTTTACGTTACGGACAACATACTGAGCATTTATTAACAATCGAGTTTGTTGTGTACATAATTAATGAATTCACTTCGTTCATGGTTTCTTTTATCTCAAAGGGCGCCGCCCTCGCCGCGGGGCGTACCCGACGAACTTCCTCCAAAGCATTTTTTGAACAAAAAATTTTAAAAAATTATTTGTTCAAAAAAGCGGCACTGACCACATAAGCGAAATTAGGGTAACAGTTCACAATCATTTTTTAGTCTTTAATTCGAAATCTAAAGCGTTAGAAGTAAAACGTTTTTGTTCGCTAGGCTTAAAATATTACTGTATGTGAACTGTGACCTTTAAAAATCAGCCCCAAAAAAGCCATAAAATGAAATTGATCTGTTTATTTTAATATTCGGTAAATAACTGCGTTTTTTGACCTGTGTTAACACCATTTAGTTTCTAAGTACTGAAAGCATAAATAAATATAGTACCCTCCCCTGCTTCCTATTCTCCCTCCCATGTGAAACTAATCGATATGATTAAAATTTTTAACCTGTGAGTTTAATGATCACCTACTAAATAGAATTCATACTGGAGAACATTACAAACTTACCTTAACAAATGGAAATCTAAAGAATAACCCAACTAAAAAGTTGTTTTAAATGTTGTTATTGTATGTGTTTTTGATATAATAACAACAGTAAATATTAAGAGGTATTCCCCGGTCTCTTAACCTTTTTATCAACCGTGGGGAGAGGATCGACAATGACTAATTCAATAATATCAAATACCCTTGCTGAACTTTATTCTGAATACAACACCAATCAAATTACTGCTACTTATTCAGCAGAAGACAATGCATTACGTTTAAGAACAGATATTCACTTCAATAATGAACAATGGGCTCTTATCAAAAAGATGGGTTTTAAATATGCACCTAAACAAAAATTACTTGTTGCACATCGTTGGACGCCAAATCGTGAAGATTTTGTTTTATTCCTTGCAGGTTCAATTACTGCAGAACAAACAACACTCGTTGAAAGAGCTCAAAACAAAGCCATTCGTTTAGATGCACTAGCTGAAAAAAGAACAATACAAGCGTCTCAATATATGGATGCTGCAAATCGTATAGCGCAACGTATTACTCATCAACCCATTATTGCAAATCATCACAGTGCTTCTAAAATGTTGCGTACTCAAAACCAACTAGAAGGAGCAAAGAAAAATGTAGTTTGGGCGTTAAGTGCAATAAATTATTGGGGTGAACGAGCTGAAGCAGTAGAACATCATGCAAATAGAAAATCTGATTTTGG
>JABSOJ010000341.1 GCA_013216005.1 Alteromonadaceae bacterium
TTAGTCACAGAGTCCTAGATATAAGGGTTGAGTTTAATTCCATTTGAAGGGACAACAATTATCTACAACAGAGCCAACAAGATACAGTTCTTTAGAATGACTAAATGTATATTGTGTAGAATATATCTTGTTTTATTAGAACCAATTCGCTTCAGGACGAACATTAGTTAATTCTTGGAATGTTATTCAGAATAAAGATATCAATCAATTTCTAAGCTTAGATCCGAACTGGCAATGCAGCAGCAGGGTAGGATCTCATCATCGCCGACATAAGCTAATGGTTCACCGTTTGGGTAATGAATATTTCCACTGATTAACGTTACCCGACAAACGCCACAAAATCCGTCACGACAATGTGAATGTGTTTCAATATTGGCCGCTTCTAAAGACTCAAGTACTGTCTTATGTTCAGGCAACACAGGAACTTCATCGTTTTGTACCGTTATTTTATAGATGATATTTTCTTTACAATCAGCTTGGCGATTAATGGTCTCATCGCGAAGCCGATTTTTTATTTGAATTTTATTATTAGTATCAACTTTCATCATGGCATTTAATCGCCTTAAGTTGAGAGGTTAATATGAATATAAAATAACACTAATATGCAGTGACATTAGTGTTATAAATCGAAATCGTCAAAATCATCAGAAGAAACTGATGAATCAACTTGACCGACAAGATAGCTTGAAATCTCTGTTTCCTGAGGGGCTACTTGTACGTTATCACTAGATAGATAAGCATTTATCCACGGGAGAGGATTAGTTTTAATGGCAAAAGGAGCATCAAAACCAATTGCGGTCATACGCTGATTACTGATGTATTCAATATATTGTTTTAGAATTGCAGTGTTTAAACCAATCATTGATCCATCTTTGAATAGGTATTCTGCCCATTCTTTTTCTTGCTCAACTACTTCTATAAATATTTGTCGGCCTTGCTCTTTCATTTCGCGGCATATCTCTTCCATTTCTGGGTCGTCTTTGTTATTAGCCCAAAGATTTAAGATAGTTTGTGTACCCGTTAAGTGTAGGGCTTCGTCGCGTGCAATTAATTTAATTATTTTTGCATTACCTTCAAGCAGTTCACGTTCAGCAAAAGCAAATGAGCAGGCAAAGCTAACATAGAAACGGATCGCTTCAAGTGCATTAACCGAACAAATAGCCAAATATAATTTTTCTTTTAACTTACGTAAAGTTACTTCAACGTTTTTACCTTCAACCGGATAAACACCTTCACCTTGAGATTGGTATAACTGGGTGAGTAAAATGACTTCATCAAAATACTTTGCAATGCTGCTCGCACGATTGAGGATCGCAGGATTAACGACGATATCATCAAATACTTCACTGGGGTTGGTAAATAAATTACGTAAAATATGCGTATAAGAACGAGAGTGAATTGTTTCACTGAATGCCCATGTTTCTACCCATGTTTCAAGTTCTGGTAGTGAAACTAACGGCAACAACATCATGTTAACTGAACGGGCAGCCATACTGTCTAATAACGTTTGATATTTTAAATTAGAAATAAAAATATGCTTTTCAGACGGTGTTAAACTTTGCCAATCAGCACGATCTTTTGAGACATCAACTTCTTCAGGACGCCAGAAAAATGAAAGTTGTTTTTCAATCAGACGTTCAAAGTTGTTGAATTTTTGTTGATCATAACGGCTAATATTAACATTTTGCCCAAAAAACATTGGCTCAAGCAGGGTGTTGTTAGCAGTTTGGTTAAACGTAGTGTACGTCATTCTTGCTCCTCAAAATATCGTGCGACCACAATACGATATTGTTGTGTTTTATTCTGGTAGGAACTCATTATGGTAATAACAAGTTCCCACTTAAAAGCACATCTTGTGCTGAAATTATTCTAGGTTTTGATAATAAAATTATTTAAATTATTAATATTCCACAAGTTAAATTTTACAAGCACCACCAGCACAGTCATCGTCTTCAACTTCAATCTGGCTGTCATTTGCACCGTCTCGGGTGTTGTGGTAATACATAGTTTTAACCCCAAGTTTATATGCGGTTAAAATATCTTTTAATATTTGTTTTATAGGAACTTTACCACCATCAAACTTTGCAGGATCATAGTTAGTGTTCGCAGAAATAGTTTGATCAACAAATTTTTGCATAATGCCAACCAGTTGTAAATAACCTTCATTATTTGGAATGTTCCATAATAATTCATACTTATCTTTTAAGTTTCTGTAGTCAGGCACAACTTGTTTCAAGATCCCGTCTTTACTTGCTTTAATACTGATCAGTCCACGTGGCGGTTCAATACCATTGGTGGCATTTGAAATTTGTGACGATGTTTCTGAAGGCATTAAAGCCGAAACGGTAGAATTTCTTACGCCATGTTCTTTAATATCAGCGCGTAAAGTTTCCCAATCAAGATGCAGTGGCTCGTTGGTTACGTCATCAATTGATTTTTTGTAAGTATCAATGGGTAATATACCCTGAGATAAACGTGTTTCATTAAATTTAGGGCATGCACCCAGTTCTTGAGCCAATTTATTCGAGGCTTTCAGTAAGTAATACTGAATAGCTTCAAAAGTACGATGGGTTAAGTTATTTGCACTGCCATTTGAATAATAAACGCCATTTTTTGCCAGATAATAAGCATAATTAATAACACCTATACCTAAGGTACGACGGCCCATAGTGGCATTGTGTGCTGCAGGAATAGGGTAGTGTTGATAATCAAGCAGGTTATCAAGTGCACGTACGGCTAAATCAGCTAAACCTTCAAGTTCATCCAAGTTTTCAAGGGCACCTAAGTTAAATGCTGATAAGGTACATAATGCAATTTCACCTTCTGGATCATTAACATCATTCATTGGTTTAGTAGGTAAAGCTATTTCCAGACATAAATTACTTTGTCTGATCGGTGCCTGTAAAGGATCAAATGGACTGTGAGTATTACAATGATCTACGTTTTGTAAATAAATACGTCCGGTACTTGCACGTTCTTGAGCAAATAAGGTGAATAATTCAATAGCTTTGATGCATTTTTTACGAATTGAATCGTCAGCTTCATATTGCAGATACAATTGTTCAAATTTATTTTGGTCTGCAAAGAAGGCATCATAAAGTCCAGGTACGTCGCTCGGACTAAATAAGGTAATTGATCCGCCTTTTATTAAACGTTGATACATTAATTTGTTAAATTGTACCCCGTAATCTAAATGACGTACGCGGTTTTCTTCTACACCACGGTTGTTTTTCAATACCAGTAAACTTTTAACTTCTAAATGCCATAATGGATAGAATAGGGTTGCTGCACCACCTCGTACACCACCTTGTGAACAACTTTTAACTGCAGTTTGGAAAAGTTTATAAAAGGGAATGCAGCCGGTATGGAATGCTTCACCGTTTCTAATTGTACTGCCTAATGCACGGATACGACCAGCATTGATACCAATTCCCGCTCGTTGAGAAACATATTTGACAATAGAACTCGTTGTTGCGTTGATGGCATCCAGACTGTCCCCACATTCTATTAATACACAAGAAGAAAATTGACGGGTAGGGGTGCGAACACCGGCCATAATCGGCGTTGGCAAAGATAATTTAAAGGTTGAAATAGCGTTATAAAAACCTTTCACATAACCTGAACGAGTTTCAACCGGGTATTTTGCAAATAAACAAGCAGCGACTAACAGATATAAAAATTGTGCGCTTTCATATATTTCGCCAGTCACGCGGTTTTGAACTAAATATTTACCTTCTAGTTGCTTCATTGCCGCATAACTGAAATTTAGATCACGACTATGATCGATATAGGCTTCCATTTGATCAAATTCAGCCTGGGTATAATCAGACAATAAATGTTCATCATATTTCCCAGCTTCAACCATGTTCACTACGTGTTCATAAAGCTTTGGCGGTTCAAATTGACCATACGCTTTTTTGCGTAGATGAAATACTGAAAGACGAGCTGATAAATATTGATAATCTGGTGTTTCCTCAGAAATCAAATCTGCGGCAGATTTTATAATGGTTTCATGAATATCTTCAGTTTTAATACCATCGTAGAATTGAATATGAGATTTTAATTCAACTTGTGATACTGAAACATCCTCTAAGCCTTCTGCGGCCCAGGCTATTACGCGGTGTATTTTTTCTAAATCTATGGGTTCTTTTTCGCCATTGCGTTTTGTTACAAAAAGATTGCTATTCATGTAAGCCCTGTGATCTCATTATTGTTATTAAATCTTTGTTTAAAACCCTGATTATAAGAAAATTCTTATCCAAGTAGAAAACAATGAGTTGCTAAAGTTATACAATATTCCCATAAGCATTTATAAAAGGCTGATTATTATAGATGCACTACATATTGGGGGTAATGAATAATATAGACACAAGATAATGAGGTTTTGAGTCTAATGCAAGTTTTAATATTTTGTCTAAATATAGAAAGTTCTTCGTATTGAAAATTTGGTTAGTGTTAACTAACTTAGTAGTGCGTTTTATTTTTGATATTTAAGAAACGCAACGATTTTTTTTAGTTTATTTCATCAGGTATAATTATTTTTACAATCTTTTTATTTACTTTTAT
>JABSOJ010000342.1 GCA_013216005.1 Alteromonadaceae bacterium
TAGTCAACAAAGTAATGTTGTTGGCAGTATTGAACAAAGCAGAGAAATCACCACCAGTATTGTTGAAAATTTAAATGATATGCATTCTCTGTCACAAGAAAACAGTGCAGCAGCAGAAGCCGTCATTCTACAGGTTAAAAATCAAGTAAGTGATACCCAGCTTATATTAGATAATATCGGTACTATCGTTGAAGATACGCGAACTGCTGTTGAAGGATCAAGCAACAACGTAAAATTGGGTGAACAAATGATTGAAGATCTGATTCCGCTTGAGCATATGATCTAATCAGGAATTTATATTTTTGATGGTCGTATTATACCAAGCATCATAAATAACAGGTCTGTTTTCTGTGAGGGTAAGTTTTCAATAACAATATGATCACGGCTTACGTCCCTGTACATCGCCGTTCTTTCACATCCATGTGATCACGGCATACATACGTCCCTGTATATAAAAACAGCCCAAATTGGGCTGTTTTTATTTTTCATGGAAGCATTAAAATTAACAGTTAAGTCACTTTTTATTAAGCCACTTTTATTAAACAATAATATCTACGTGTTGACCCAAACTTGAGTTTGAGCTAGATGCCCGAGCTGGAGGAGCTACCGATTCTAAAAGCTGATTAGTAAGATCTTCCTGCTGATTCTGAGACTGCTTCAGCAAACTAACATTCACTTTTTCAAGTGTTTGTCTTTGCGTTTCAGCTGTCAGAACTGCACCGACACTGCTTAGTTCCATATATCTTATCTCCGTCAAAAGAACTTTTTGTTCTCATTAAATATTATCGACCATTTCACTTAAAACTAAAGTTTTAAGTTAAGCTTTAAATTAAATAACCTGAACTCCATTAATAATAGGTGATTACCGCAGCAATTGCTCAATGTCCCTATTAATTAACGCTGAACAGTTGCAGAATGGGTTATCAACCGCAGACTGTACATTTCATTTTCGCTATAATCATTTCATGGCGCAATGGCAGTGTACTTATTACCTTTATCATCTAATTTCCGCTAAAATCCACCAATATCTGAACTGTAATAATCGATACCTGCAAAAGACATATGCATTACCGCATTATAGTGCATGTTCATATGTTTAAGACGGCCACCGATATCACCAGACCATAAACCAGCACCATACCGTTGAGAGCCAACCGTACCAACACAGGCAATAGAGTATGAACGCTAAGAGTTTACTTCATGAAAACGCACATTTCACCTTCGTAAATCGATTTACTCCACAATAATACGCTTCAGGGACCGTAGCAAAGCACAAGCTAGGGCTTAAGGGTAAATCAAAGTGCAGGATTTAAATTGGAATAGTAAAGTGGCAAATAATAAAGCTTAAAATTTTCGATTAAATAACTAATAATTAGCGGCCCTGATTTTTTCTTCAAATTAAAAATTCAGTTAATTCTACTATCAATATAATATTTAGTATTAGTGAATACGTATGTTGACTGCTGCGGGAAAAGTAGTGAATGTACATTTTAATGTATGGTTGAAGGATTGGTTAAAAGTTTGATATTTTGTAATAAAATAGGGCTAAGCTTTTGCCTAATCCATCCTGACAATAAACTCTCAACTTAAAAATAACATGCCTATACACTTTACTCAGGTTAGGCTATAACTCTCCTGAATTTGAGTGATTGTGACTAATTTCATAGGCTATGTCGACAATTGAAGCTAAACAAAGCAGTAGGAGGGTTAGCCAACGGCTTAACACATCACATTATGACTATCTTTCCTTTAAGTGTCAGGAATAAATATATTTTGATGGGTTACGCCTGCGGCTAACCCATCCTACCTGACATTCCGCACCCGTTTTTATAATTTTTTTCGAAGACGTTAGGAACATGATCAAGACATTTAGGCTACCAACGGGTAATTGATATATCTGTAAATTATGTCTTGTTAAGGTATAAAAGAACCTTTAAGGGTAATAATGTGTGAGTTAACCGAGTTATTTTATACGAAAGCAAATCAAAGACAAGATAAAGTTCATAAACCAGTGTTGTTAGAGTATTTTTTGCTCAATATAATGTAAAAAACAAGTGCGGAACGACAGATCCTACGCAATAAAATTTCTATTTTGCAAAAGTTGACACCGCTTTTATCTAATAAGCACAATAAAAACAGCTTGTTATAGTCAGTACAATTAACTGCAACACTGTCAATTTCAACTATGTTTTGTTGGTATTTTCAAATTACCTGAGCAGACTACAGAGGCAAGTAAAAAAGTGCCTTTAATAGATAATATTTTCCCTGACCAAGTTACATCTGACTTTAAAGCCAGGGAAAATCCAGTTAATAAAATAAACAAATAAATAAAATCAACAAACCATGATTAATTACTTTTTCATCATTTGATCACGCAGTGCTTTAAACTCAGTTCCTTTATTCCAATTCGGCCAATCAGAAGTATTACCAAGTAAATAACCTACCTCAAATAACAACTGCAATTCAGCAACCATACCTTCCCAACCCCAACCTTCATTATATTCATCACAGGTCTGGTGATAACATTTAGCAACTAATGCTTTAACTTTTTCTCCAATTTTAGCTTGTTCTTCATTTAAAAATATTGAACCACCACCAGCACTAAGTGCCGGAACACCTTTTTTAGCTAAACTGAAATGATCAGAACGATAATAATATCCACGTTCAGGCGTTTGCTCTGAGATTAAAGTTCGATTTTGACGACTGGCAGCTTTTGCTAGATAATCTTCAAGTTGAGATTTTCCAAAACCAGTAACCGTGATATCTTTTTTTAACCCGGTAATATCAAGACTGTCCATATTAACCAAGCCAACAATTTTATTTAATGGTATGGTCGGGTGGTTAGCAAAGTAACGAGAGCCTAATCTACCCTGCTCTTCTGCAGTAACTGCAACAAATGTAACAGAACGTTTGCTATTGTGTTTTAATTTTTTGTAAGCTTTAGCCATGTGCATTATGCCGGCAACGCCTGTGGCATTATCGTGAGCACCGTTATATATCTCTTTTTTACCATTAACAATCGTTGAACCTAAATGATCCCAATGTGCCATGTAAAGTACGTGTTCATCGCTTGCAACCTCACCAGGAATAGTCACGATAATATTATTAGAAAAAGACGCTTCTATTTTATTTTCTAATGATATTGAAGCGGTTAAATTCAGCGGCACAACTTTGAATTTACGGCTAAGTGCTTTCTTCTTTAAGTAGGCAAAGTTTTGTCCTGCGGTTTTAAACAGTTCAATGGCTTTATCAATACTGATCCACATTTCTACGTCTATCGCTGGCTCATTCACTTCTTTTGCAGGTAAATGGTATTGTGCACCTGACCAGCTGCTTTCAATAACATTCCAACCATAACTGGCAGGTTTTGTTTCATGAATTATGATTGCACCTGCAGCTCCTTGTCTTGCCGCTTCTTCATATTTATAGATCCAACGACCGTAATAAGTCATCGTATTACCTTCAAAAAGATTAGGATCTTGTGAACCATAACCAGGATCATTTACCAGTACAACTACCGTTTTTCCTTTTACATCAAGTCCTTCATAATCATTCCATTGATATTCAGGTGCATTTATTCCATATCCAACAAATACTAATTCAGATTTATCCAAACTAACATTTTTTTTAGTTTGTCTAGACGTTGCAACTACATTTTTTAAATCAGTAAATTCAATATCAGCAATCTTTAGTTTACTTGTGGTTTGAGAAACTATTGTCACCATAGGCACTTTTTGAAGATAGCTATCTCCATTTCCAGGCTTTAGACCTAAGGATTTAAATTTTTTCACTAATAAGTCTGTGGTCATTTTACCACCGGCTGTTGCAGGCTCTCTACCAGCAAACTTATCAGAAGAAATGAGTTTAACGTCAGACTTTATTTCTTTTAAGTTGAAAGAGTTATAGGCATCATCAAAATCATCATGCCCAAAACTGCCAGCACTAAAAATGAGGCTGGTTAATACACTTATTAATATTTTTTTATTATTCGTTTTCAATTGGGATCTCCATCAAAATAAATTAGTCATCTATACCTATAAACTTACTAGGTATAGATTAACGTTTTTTCTTGACGGTTCAAAGGAGAAAATAACTAGAGATAAGACAGGGTGAGTCTTGCAATTCCATTTTGTTGGTGCAAATCCCTTCAAAGTTGAATATTAAGACTATTATTTAATTCTTTTTTTAGCAATTTTCGCAAGTAAATCTGAATGTTGAATGATATCTGCTAAATTTTCTTTGATTATTTCTTTTGATAACTTGCCAATAATTAATTTCCCCACACTTTTTGAATTTGACACTGCCGCAAAAACCAGCATATTTTTGCCCTTACAGCTAATGCCCGAAAATATTTTTCGTATATTCAATCGATTCTTTTTTAGGAAACTTCTTAAGCGCTTTTTATCATCAACAGCAACATATTCACAAACACTTAATGAAACATTAACTGCCTTAGCATAAGGGGCATACCCTAGGCTGTCGAAATATGACCATTTCCAACCAATTTACCGTCTATTTTTTTGGCTTTTTTAATCTTGTTGCAGTTTT
>JABSOJ010000343.1 GCA_013216005.1 Alteromonadaceae bacterium
ATTGCACGCTCTGGCTCTGGAATATAGTTATCTAGGGCATCAGCAAGTTCAAGTACTTTCGCTTCCCATTGCTCTTCACCGTTCAATGCACCAAGTGCTGAACCTTGAATTACTGGTAAGTCATCACCTGGGAAATCATATTCGCTAAGAAGTTCACGAACTTCCATTTCTACCAATTCTAATAACTCTTCGTCATCTACCATGTCACATTTGTTCATGAATACGATGATGAAAGGTACGCCAACCTGACGTGATAACAAGATGTGCTCACGTGTTTGTGGCATAGGACCATCTGTAGCTGCAACAACTAAGATAGCGCCATCCATTTGAGCTGCACCAGTGATCATGTTTTTGATGTAATCAGCATGCCCTGGGCAATCTACGTGTGCGTAGTGACGTACTGCTGTATCATATTCAATGTGAGAAGTATTGATTGTAATACCACGTTCACGTTCTTCTGGAGCATTATCGATTTGTGCGAAATCTTTAACTTCACCACCATGAACTTTAGTTAAAACTGCAGAGATTGCAGCTGTTAAAGTTGTTTTACCGTGATCGACGTGTCCGATTGTACCAACGTTGACATGCGGTTTCGTACGTTCAAATTTTTCTTTAGCCATTATTCTAATACCTTAAAGTTTGTTATAAGCTTGGCCAAATTTGACCTAGCAGACTTTCACTCATATACAAGTAAACGTCTTATTAAAAATCCGTTATTGATTCGGCAACATTCTTAGGTGCTTCATTATATTGCTGAAACTCCATTGAGTATGTTGCACGACCTTGTGTTGCACTACGTAAAGCAGTAGCGTAACCAAACATTTCAGATAGTGGCACCAAAGCATTCACTATCTTCGAACCAGCCGGACCTTCGTCCATACCTTCGATCATGCCGCGGCGACGATTTAAATCACCGACAACATCACCCATATTTGCTTCAGGCGTGGTTACTTCAACTTTCATTATAGGTTCCAGAATAACTGGTGACGCCGATAACGCCCCATTTCTAAAGCCCATTGAAGCAGCAACTTTAAACGCCATTTCGTTTGAATCAACATCATGAAAAGAACCATCATATAGAGTGACTTTTATATCTAACATAGGATAGCCGGCTAATACCCCACTTTCCATTTGTTCTCTACAGCCTTTTTCAACAGCAGGGATGTATTCTTTAGGAACAGCACCTCCGACTATTTCGTTGACAAATACGAAACCTTCACCTTCTTTTAAAGGCTCCATTTTCAACCAAACATGACCAAATTGACCACGACCACCTGATTGACGAACAAATTTCCCCTCAACCTCAACCGTAGAGCGAATTGTTTCACGATAAGCCACTTGTGGTTTACCAACGTTACATTCAACGCTGAATTCACGCTTCATACGTTCAACTAAGATATCAAGGTGTAATTCACCCATACCAGAGATGATAGTTTGACCCGTTTCATCATCAGTTTCTACTCTGAAGGACGGATCTTCTGCTGCCAATTTACCTAAAGCAATTCCCATTTTATCTTGGTCTGCTATGGTTCTTGGCTCAACTGCTACAGAAATTACCGGTTCAGGAAATTCCATTCGCTCTAATGTTATTACATGATTTGCATCACACAAAGTATCACCAGTGGTTACGTCTTTAAGACCAATAGCCGCAGCAATATCACCAGCTCGAACTTCTTTAATTTCCTTACGATCATTTGCATGCATTTGCACAATACGACCAAAACGCTCTTTTTTACCCTTAACTGAGTTAAAAACACTGTCACCAGTTTTAATAACACCGGAATATACACGGAAAAACGTTAACGTACCTACAAATGAGTCTGTCGCTATTTTAAATGCTAAAGCTGAAAAAGGTGCTTCATCACTTGCTTCACGACAACCTACAGTTTCGTCTTTGTCGTTGTTAATACCTGTAATTGCAGCAACTTCTGTTGGTGCAGGTAAATAATCAACAACAGCATCAAGTACTGCTTGAACGCCTTTGTTTTTGAAAGCTGAGCCACAACAACATAAGACAATTTCATTGTTTAGCGAACGAGTACGCAGTGCAGTTTTAATTTCTTGTTCGGATATATCTGCACCTTCAAGGTACTTATCCATTATTTCATCAGATGCTTCTGCTGCTTCGGAAACAAGATTTTCACGCCATTCATCGGCTAAATCTTGCATGTCTGCTGGAATGTCCTGATAAGAAAAAGTCATGCCCTGGTCACTTTCGTTCCAGTTAATCACTTTCATCTTGACTAAATCAATAACACCAGAAAAATCTTCTTCAGCTCCAATAGCAAGTTGCATTGGTACTGCATTTGCACCTAAACGAGAACCTAATTGTTCAACCACAGCTAAAAAGTCCGCACCAGTGCGATCCATTTTATTGACAAAAACCAAGCGTGGAACGGAGTACTTCTCCATTTGACGCCAAACGGTTTCTGTTTGAGGTTGTACACCCGATGAAGCACAAAGTACTAAAATCGCACCATCGAGAACACGTAAAGAACGTTCTACTTCAATCGTAAAATCAACGTGTCCAGGTGTATCGATAATATTAATACGATGGCTTTCAAACTGCGAATCCATACCTTTCCAGAAACAAGTAGTCGCAGCAGACGTGATAGTAATACCACGTTCCTGCTCTTGTTCCATCCAGTCCATGGTAGCAGCACCATCATGAACTTCGCCCATCTTATGAGAAAGACCAGTATAGAATAGTACCCGCTCTGTTGTTGTCGTTTTACCGGCATCGACATGAGCACAAATTCCAATATTTCGGTAGTGCTCAATAGGCGTTGTACGTGCCACAATTAAATCCTCTTGCTGAGAAATTCTCAGCCTATTAAAAATTGTAGTTACCTATCAATGAGTCAATTGTCATGAGCTGGCAATCCAGCTAACATTTCAACTGATATTTCAACTGATATTTCAATAAAAGGTAACTACTACATTCACTCAATGTTAATTCATTAGAATTAACGACTGTTTTACCAGTACATTTCTACCAACGGTAGTGAGCAAACGCTTTGTTAGCTTCAGCCATACGGTGAACGTCTTCACGTTTCTTAACCGCAGAACCTTTACTATCAGACGCATCTAGCATTTCATTAGCTAGGCGTTGAGCCATTGATTTTTCACCACGTTTACGAGCTGCTTCAACTAACCAACGCATGGCTAGTGCATTACGACGCACTGGACGAACTTCAACTGGAACCTGATAAGTAGAACCACCTACACGACGAGATTTAACTTCCACCTGTGGGCGGATGTTATCAAGCGCTGTTTCGAACAACTCTAATTGATCTTTTTCAGATTTCTGAGCTAAAATGTCTAATGCACCGTATACGATTTTTTCTGCAGTAGATTTTTTGCCATCAACCATTAAAATGTTGATGAATTTTGCTAAAAGTTCATTATGGAACTTAGGATCTGGCAATATTTTACGTTGCCCTACGACGCGTCTTCTTGGCATCTTATTTCTCCGTTTAATTCAGGAATAACCCAAAATGTTAAATTTATTAATTTGGCCTTACTTCACGGAAACCGTTAAGATTTAGGTCGCTTAGCACCGTATTTAGAACGGCCTTGTCTTCTGTCACTTACGCCAGCACAATCTAATGCACCACGAACGGTGTGATAACGCACACCTGGTAAATCTTTAACACGACCACCACGGATTAAAATCACGCTATGCTCTTGTAAATTGTGACCTTCACCACCAATGTATGAAGTTACTTCAAAGCCGTTAGTTAAACGAACACGAGCAACTTTACGTAGTGCTGAGTTAGGTTTTTTTGGTGTAGTTGTATATACACGAGTACATACGCCACGACGTTGTGGACAAGCTTGTAATGCTGGAACATTACTTTTAGTCACCTGTCTAACACGTGGTTTACGTACTAATTGGTTAATAGTTGCCATTATAGCTCCTGATCAGTTAATTTTGTGCAAATTTAAATCAATGGGAAAATTTGCACGCTCATAAACGTAAAAAATCCGCTCCCTTAAATCCTAAGTACACAAGGTACAGAATATAAGGTCGCAGAATTCTACTGGTCAAGCTTTGAGCTGTCAAGTCTGACAGCTCATTTGCTTAAATATTTTGCTCTAAAGTATGTTATTCGTCAGCACCCGACATTAAATCTGCATTTAATGCATCAGTTAACGCTTTTTCAGCTTCATCAGCAGAAACAGTTGTTTCTGCTTCTGGCACGAAATTACGTTTACGCGCTCGTTCCTGATGATAGGAATATCCCGTACCTGCAGGAATTAAGCGTCCAACAATAACATTTTCTTTCAAACCGCGTAAGCTATCTTTCTTACCTGCAACAGCAGCTTCAGTAAGTACACGTGTAGTTTCCTGGAAAGATGCAGCAGAAATAAACGATTCAGTAGATAATGAAGCTTTGGTTATACCCATCATTTGCATTTCGTATTCTGCTGGTCGCTTACCTTGTTCTTCAAGTTCACGGTTCGCAATATTAACGTGTGCAACTTCAAGCTGTTCG
>JABSOJ010000344.1 GCA_013216005.1 Alteromonadaceae bacterium
GTTCTCATTGTCTTGCACCTCAATAAGTTACGTTCATTTATAAGTATAGACAACAATTAGCTACAACAGAGCCAAAACTATACTCAAGTAGTTTGGGTATAGTTTTATTTGTCTTGATCAATATTAAAAATATCACGTAAATAAATTAATTTATCTAATTCGCCACCCTGAGCTGCTGACTGAATGGCACTGGTTGGTGCATGCATAAATTTATTGGTTAATTTTGTTGCTAATTCAGCCAGAACATTTTCAGGTGATTTATTACTTTTTAACTGCAACAAAGCTTTTTCCAATAATACATCTCTGCTTTCGATAGATTGTTTACGAAAACTAATAACAGTGTCTTGGGTATTCAAGCCACGTAACCAGCCCATAAAACTGTCAGATTGCGAATTTACAATAGTTTCAGCTTCCTGTGCCGCTTTACGTCTATTTTCCATATTTTGGGCGATAATGCCCTGCAAATCATCAACCGTATATAAAAATACATCTTCAAGATCAGCTACTTGTTCTTCTATATCTCGGGGAACCGCTAAATCAACCATAAAAATAGGACGATGCTTCCGTTGAGTCAGCGCATGTTCAACCATACCTTTACCAATAATAGGTAAGGTACTTCCCGTTGAACTGATCACAATATCAGCATGGCACATTTTTTCAGGAATTTGCGCTAAAGTAATAACATCTGCACCTATTTGCGTAGCCATAGCTTCAGCACGGGACAGTGTTCTGTTAGCAACGGTAATTTTACCGACATTATTTTCATACAAATGTTTAGCAACTAACTCAATAGTTTCGCCGGCCCCCACTAATAAAACATTCACTTTATCTAAGCTGTCAAAAATATGCTTAGCCAAATTAACCGCAGCAAATGCGACAGAAACAGCACTGGAACCAATTTCTGTTTCGGTACGCACTTGTTTAGCAACACCAAAAGTACGTTGAAACAAACGGTCCATTACCAGCGCCATTGAACCAGCAGCTTTAGCCTGACTATAAGCTTGTTTCATTTGACCCAGAATTTGTGGCTCACCCAACACCAAAGAATCTAACCCACAAGCTACCCGCATCATATGATTAACCGCTTTTTGGTCGGTATGCCAGTATAAGCTGGACAATATGGTCGCCGCAGGTACCTTATGATAACTTTCCAGCCATTGTAAAACGCGTTCTTTAGTCAATTCGACTTTACCGTCTTGTACAATATATAATTCAGTTCGGTTACAAGTAGAAAGAATTGCAGCTTCTTTACACTGAACAGCTGACAGCATTTCCTGCAAAGCAAGCGTTAATTGGTCAGGATTAAAAGAGATCTTTTCTCTGACTGCTACAGGTGCAGTTTTATGATTTATCCCAACGGCAACAATTGACATAGTATTTTAATTAAGTCCAGATGAACGTTTTGAAGCATGGCGTAATCGTGTAAGCTAGTGCCATATGTCAATTACAGGTACATTTCAAAACGAGATTCAATTTGCTATATAGTGTTCGTCCTGAAACGGGGCAGTAGCGAAGACGGACACTATTTGATTTATTTCCGCAATTTTACGGAATATTGTCCGTCATTGAAAGTAAATTGCGACACATCTTGCAACTTGTAAGTTAAAAATCACAAAAACAATATTATTGAGACTATGTTTAAAATTAAATTTCAACTAATTAACTGCGTTTTTTTATGTGCAATATTTCTAAATGGTTGTGCATCCAATAAAGCCATAACTTCAATAGAAAATGCTCCCAGACAAAGCCCCGCTGAAAGAAACCAGCACCTTTCAATGCTGAACAATTGGCAAATTAAAGGTAAAATTGGATTTTTACAAGGCAAGAAACGCGAAAGTGCTTCACTTAATTGGCAAGTAAAAGCTTTAGAAAAAAAACAGCTACTTAACTTAACTACCTACTTGGGTATAAATGTCTTACAGCTAAGTTCTAAAAATGGTCAACATAATATTAACGTTGACGGAAAAAGTTATCAAAGTGAAGATTTAGACCATTTGATATACTCATTGACAGGATTAACGTTACCAACAGAAGCGCTCAGTTTTTGGTTAAAAGGGTTAGCTTTTCATCCTCAAGATAAACTTATTTATGATCAGATAACTCAATTACCGCTTGAACTTGAAAGCCAATACGATGGTCACTCATGGAAAGTAAAATACAGTAACTACAAACGCTTTGACCAATATGTACTGGCGACAAAATTTACTATTCGGCAAGCTGATCTCACGATAAAAATCAGAGTGTACAATTGGACGCTTTAACCCTATACCCAACTATTTGGGTATCAACGCATTTTTATAAAAACGATTAATTAAAAGATAAATGTAAAACAGGAAGAACTAGCGTGTTCACAGACAAATTTTATTCTTTCCCTTCACCGGCAAAACTCAATTTATTTTTGCATATTGTTGGCCGCCGAAAAGATGGCTACCATGAATTAGAATCAATTTTCCAATTTCTTGATTTTGGTGACACCATTGAAATTAAAGCAACGGACAATAGCAATATTGAATTACTCACCCCAATTGAAGGAGTTGATAATCAGGATAATCTCATCGTAAAAGCTGCATTGTTGTTACAAAACTATACTGGCAGCACTTTTGGCGCACAAATTAAAATCAAAAAAATTCTCCCTATGGGCGGCGGCCTTGGTGGTGGCTCATCAAATGCAGCGACCGTTATTTTAGCGCTGAATGTATTATGGAATACAAAATTAACTAACGAAACATTAGCAGAAATTGGCTTATCTCTTGGAGCTGACGTACCAATATTTATTCATGGTTTTGCCGCTTTTGCTCAAGGCGTAGGTGAAAAACTGACACAAGTTACACCTGAAGAATATTGGTATCTTGTTAGCAAACCAAATTGTAGTATTTCTACCGCCAGCGTTTTTACTTCCGTTGATTTACCACGAAATACCGCTAAGCTCCCTAAAAACACCAATAAAAACAATATCAATATCGAATTATGTCACAACGATTGTCAAACCATGGTAATAAAACACTATCCTAAGGTTGCCAAATTACTTGCTTGGTTGGTAGAATACGCGCCATCTCGAATGACGGGAACAGGCGCATGTATTTTTTCGCGTTTTGACTCAGCAGAAGAGGCTAGCCGCATACAAGATAAACTCCCGCAAGGGATTGAGTCTTTTGTGGCAAAAGGATCAAATCAATCACAGATTATTAACGCTTTAAATAAAGCAATAAAAAGTAAAAACTGATAAAGCGTAATAGCCGATTGAAATTACTCGAATTAATTTTAGAGAGACAAAATAATTCGAAAAAAAAGCAATAATTACTGGTAATAATTTAATAATTTGCTGATATTTAACTACACCTACTTAGTTAATTCAGCGTCGTAATTTTAATGTCAAATGTTTCTGAGGAACTGACAGTGCCTGACATGAAGATCTTTGCGGGGAACGCAACCCCTGAACTGGCCAAGCAAATCGCCAATCGTTTATATATTACTTTAGGCGAAGCCAAAGTTGGTAGTTTTAGTGATGGTGAAATAAGTGTTGAAATAACTGAAAACGTGCGTGGTGCGGATGTTTTTATCATTCAATCAACTTGTGCTCCAACTAATAATAACTTAATGGAACTGATCGTCATGATTGACGCATTGCGTCGGGCATCAGCTGGGCGTATAACTGCCGTTATCCCTTATTTCGGGTATGCACGTCAGGATCGTCGAGTACGCAGTGCCCGGGTTCCAATTACAGCAAAAGTTGTTGCTGATTTTCTTTCAAGTGTAGGTGTTGATCGGGTATTAACCGTTGACTTACATGCTGAACAAATTCAAGGTTTCTTCGATGTCCCTGTAGACAATGTTTTTGGTACGCCTATCTTACTGGATGACATGAAAGCTAAAAACTTCGATAACCCAGTGATCGTATCTCCGGATATTGGTGGTGTTGTACGCGCCCGTGCAGTAGCCAAATTATTAGATGATGCTGATCTTGCCATTATTGATAAACGCCGTCCTAAAGCAAATGTTGCTCAGGTTATGCACATTATCGGTGATGTTAAAGGTCGTGATTGTATTATTGTTGATGATATGATCGATACGGGTGGCACATTAGCCAAGGCAGCTGAAGCATTAAAGGAACATGGTGCCAAAAGTGTTATTGCTTATGCTACTCACCCGGTGTTGTCGGGTAATGCAGCAGAGAATCTAAAAAACTCTGTGATTGACGAAGTAATTGTTACCGACTCTATTCCATTAACCGATGAAATTAAAAAGCTTAAAATTGTTCGCCAGTTAACACTCAGTGGTATGCTTTCTGAAGCTATTCGCCGTGTTTGTAACGAAGAATCAATTTCTGCTATGTTTGACGGTTAAAAATATATTATTTAGGCTCTGTTCCATAATACTGTTGTCCCTCGATGAATCCCCTATTTTTAAAGTGTTAGGCGATAAATTGGTTTTTTAACGAGAATTAGTCACAGAGTCCTAGATATAAGGGTTGAGTTTAATTCCATTTG
>JABSOJ010000345.1 GCA_013216005.1 Alteromonadaceae bacterium
CTACTCTACTTTAAATTACCTAGCTTTAAATAACTTATAAATAGTATTAAATAAGTTGACAATAATTTCTTTCAAGGTATAAATCTTCAGCTTATTAAGGCAGGTTTAAAACGGAGCGGTAATGAAAATAGAAGTTAGTTTGTTAGAAGGTCAACAATTACAAGCAAAATTTGGTGAACATCTGTTGATCAGCGATCAAAGCAAGTCTGTAGGGGGTCAAGAACAATATCCAGAGCCTTTTGATTATTTTCTGGCAAGCATGCCACTGTGCGCTGCATTTTTTATTCGAAAATTTTGTGAACAGAGGGAACTCAGTACTGAAGGTATTAAAGTGACCCAGAACAATGAAAATACAGGTGATGAAAAACACAAGAAAAAAATGATGTTGTCTGTAGAATTACCGGATAATTTCCCCAATAAATACCGTAAGGCATTGTTATCAGCTGCCAATACGTGCACGGTTAAAAAAGTGATCCAGGCAATGCCAGAATTTGAAATTGAATTAGTATAATCAACAACTGTATGTCATTTAATGATATTATGCAGCATCATGATTTGGCTATTGTTATATTAACCTCATAAATGATTATAATTAATGAGTTGAAGTAATTTAATTTTATATTTACTCTGGTGAAATACATAAATAATACCAATTGAATTAAGTAGCTTTATAAGGTGTTTAATTCAATTGGTATAAGTGTTTAAAGAAAAAATTTTCAAAGGAAATAAGATGTCTATAGAAATGAAACCCCTTGAATCTACTGAACGTGGTTCGTGTCCTGAAGAATTTAGTTTTGGAGGTACATTTTCAGATCATATGTTCACTCAAGATTATGTGGTAGGTAAAGGCTGGTATGATGCGCTAATCAGCCCTTATCATGCGTTAACTCTAGATCCTTCAGCTGCAGTGTTTCATTATAGTCAGGAAATTTTTGAAGGTCTTAAAGCTTATAGACAAGCTGACGGGTCGATAAACTTGTTTCGTCCTGAAGAAAATATCAAACGATTTAACCGTTCAGCAAAACGTATGGTAATGCCTGAAGTTGATGAGCAATTACATTTGGACGCGATTAAATCTTTAGTTTCACTTGATCAAAAATGGGTGCCGGAGCAAGATGGCTCATCTTTGTACATCAGACCAACCATGATTGCCACCAGTCCGAAACTTGGTCTGGGAGCAAGCACAAGTTACAAACATTTCATCATTACCGGACCAGCAGGTGCATATTTTGAAGGTGGATTAAGTCCTATTTCAGTTTATGTGGCTGATGAATATCGACGTGCAGTTATAGGCGGTGTGGGTGAAGCTAAAACAGGTGGAAATTATGCTGCCAGTCTTTATGCGTCAGAAGAAGTTGCTAAGCTAGGTTATTCGCAGGTTTTATGGTTAGATGCCGTAGAAGGTCGCTTTATTGAAGAAGTTGGCGCGATGAATATCTGTTTTGTTTATGAAGGAAAACGTATTGTAACACCAGCATTAAGCGGAAGTATTTTACCGGGTATTACCCGTGATTCAATTTTAAAACTTGCTCCTGCTGTTGGTTATGAAATAAGTGAACTTCGTTTAGACATTGAAGAAGTATTGGCCGATATTGCAAGCGGAAAAATCACCGAAGTTTTCGGTTGTGGTACCGCAGCGGTAATATCACCTGTTGGTAAGCTTTGTTTAAAAGGCAAAGAATATGTTATCAACAACAATGAAACAGGTGCTGTTTCTAAGCATTTGTATGATGAATTGACGGGTATTCAATATGGTACCCGTGAAGATCGCTTTGGTTGGATCCTGAAGGTATAACTACTTAGTTTTGTAGATAACCTGAACTCGGGATAAGCAGCACTTGCTCAATATTCCCCTTTTTCCGATTCTCTGCGTTAAAACGTCGATAAATAGCCAGCTATTCATAAACGTTTTGCCTTGATAATCGAAAAAAGTTGAAACATTGAGTAAGAATTTAATATTACACCATTATTTTGTGATTTACGTGTCTCATTAACTTATTGATTTTGCTGAAACATCAAGTACTCATTATCCAGAATTCAGGTTAGTTAAATGGCATTACTGCATGTTTTATATATAAAAAGCGCTATGTTTTAGCGCTTTTTTTGATCTAATATAGTTCATGAAATTATCAGGCTTATATCAGAAGGATTGGCTATGTCCCAGTTTATAGTGTTGCTATAATAGTTGTAGGATGGGTTAGCCAACGGCGTAACCCATCACTTTGTAGAACGCAACTATCTGATAATAGTCTTTAAAGCTGGTGTTTTGATGGGTTACGCCTTCGGCTAACCCATCCTACGCGCTGAAATCTTTAGCTGACAATTAAATTTCGATAAAACAATGGATTATGGGCATAACAACACTTAACTGGTACATAGCCAGTAGGATTAGTTAGTGTAATTGGTATCAATATAGGAGTTTAGCTTGTTACAATTTTTTAAAGGTTTAAAAATAACATTCCTGACATTGGTCATCAGCAGTATTATTTTTACTCTTAGCCATTATTTCAGCAATGTGTGGCTGCCATGGACTCCCATTATCGGCAATGTGCTTTATGGGCTTTTTATTATAATTATTATCTTTGCTGCGCAATTCAGTCGTAGTCGATTTTCACTGTTATCAGCTCTGTGGCTGCTCTTTTATCTTTCAATTGAACAACAAATGCCTTGGTCTGTCTGGTTAGAAGTTAATGCCCAATGGCAAGTTCTGTTTGGAGCTACTCTTTTTGTTTTACTGGATTTTATTAAAGATCGGGGATTATTGTCTGTTCATACTCTTTACCGTTTTTTCTTATTAGGTTTATGTGGGGCATTGTCTTTTTTATGGTTATCGGTAAGCCAATGGTTTTTGATTACTTATGCAGAATATGACGTGGTAATAAATTGGGGCAAGTATCTCACAATAGAATTACCTTTATTATTGAGTGTTTTAGCCATTCTTACACGAAGTTTATTGAAGGCTAGTTTGTTAAACAGTGCAATATTGGTGAGTTATGCTGTTTGGTGTTTGAATTATTATCAATGGTTAACATTACCTTGGTCCATATTATTAACGATTCTGGTCGCACATTATTTGTTAGTGGTAATAATTGATTCATATTTTTTAGCTTATCGGGACGAATTAACTAATTTGCCATCACGTCGGGCGCTTAATCAACTGGTGTTGTCTTTAGGACGAAAATATACAGTGGCAATGCTAGATATTGATCATTTCAAAAAATTTAATGATACTTATGGTCATGATATTGGCGATCAAGTGTTAAAGTTGGTCGCAGTAAAATTAGCTCAAGTTAGGGGAGGTGGGCGAGTTTTTCGCTATGGTGGAGAAGAGTTTACCATTGTTTTTTCCCGTAAAGATGCATCTCATGCAAGAGTTGAATTAGAAAGATTACGACAAGCTATAGCTGATTACAAAATTGTTATTCGTCAACCTCAACGTAAAACTAAGCAAGACAGAAAAGGCAGTAAACGTGATAATACTAAATCTGTCAGTGTCACCATTTCTATTGGTTTAGCGGTAAAAGCGCCTAAGCAGAAATTTGAACAAGTGTTAAAATTATCTGATCAAGCGCTGTATCGGGCCAAGAAAAAAGGGCGTAATAATGTTAGTGATTAGTAAGTTGTATAAATTTACTTTATATTCTGAGTTAAAATTCGGGTGCTAAATTCTGGTTTAAAATTAGGGTTTATAAGTACCAATTGATATTTTCAGGTTTTTAAAGGGTTTAATTTTATCGAGTACATTCACAACACTTTGGTATGTTGTATTTTCGTGAGGCCTGAACAAAACATTTTTGGTGGCGTTTTCTGCAAGAAAGAATTCTATTTGTGCTGACAGTAATTCAATATCTACTGGTCTGTTGTTAAAGTGAATAATATTGTGTTGATCTATGTGAATTGAAATGTTCACGGCTTTTGTTGTTGCTTTAGCGCTTTTAGGTTTATCAATTATAAAACCACTCTCTTTTACAAAAGAAGTGGTAACAATAAAAAAAATTAGCATAATGAAAACAATATCCAGCATAGGTGTCATGTCAACGCTGGCATCGTCGTTTGATAGTAATTTATTTTTTCTACGTCGCATTGTCTCTCCTTAGATCAATTATCATAAATAACTGGTCTGTTTTCAGTGAGGATAAATTTTCAAGAACAAGGCGTTTGATTGACCAATAGCGGGCTATTGGGATTGAAAACAACGCAGTTATTGGATATTTAGACCATCTGAAAATGACCAGTTCCTTATGCTAATTGGTATTAGTTTGAATTCTTATTGAAATACAAAAGCATACCCATCATTAAGTGTAGATGATTATTCGAGGAACAATTATTAAGTTACAAAATTATTTATAAATTGTAAACGTTTTAATGGAAAAAATTTTCTACAGTAACAAGGGGAATGCTAAAATAGTCCAACTTTGTCCATTCAATGGAAAATG
>JABSOJ010000346.1 GCA_013216005.1 Alteromonadaceae bacterium
ATTTATCTTATCCTGTTAATTTAACCTTTCTTAGGTAGATCTGTTTTAATTTTATCTATCTTGTCTTTTAGTATTACTGTAGCCGCGCGCGAAAAATGAGAAACGCGGTCGGTTAGTTTGAGAAAAATAATAGACTGCCAGCGAGCGTTTAAAATGAGAAACGCGTGGATAATTGAAGAAACGAGCGTTTAAAATGAGAAACGCATGGATAATTGAAGAAACGATCTGTTAATTTTGGGATTTAAAGGGCGTTTAAACAAGTATTAAATTTCGAATTAATTAATACCTTTTGGGCAGTAAACGCCGGAATTGTAGCCCCGCGCGCAGTTTGTAAAACGCAGGAGGCTAAATTGTAAAATTCTAAAGCCACTAAAATGCGGGTAAAATGTAAAATAACTCTGAAATCGTGAGGCTAAATTGTAAAATTTGGGTAGCCGCACCCGTATTTTAGGAATGAATCAGTTAATTGGGTTGGTTTAAATGGTCTTTAAAGCCCTTTTAACTGCTCGTTAAAGATATAAATAACTACCAAGATAAGTAAATAATGTACTACTTATCTTATCCTGTTAATTTAACCTTTCTTAGGTAGATCTGTTTTAATTTTATCTATTTTGGTTTTTAGTGTTACAAGTTTGCTTTGATCACCTGTTAGCGCATCAATGATGGCATCGAGGCAATCGCCCACGGTTTTTTCAAAAGTGCCTTCCTCGGATAGCTCAGCGATATAACGTTGTTGCCTTGCTTGTCTTACATCGATGTTCGTTGCTTTCCAACCTTCGACATCAATAACAAAGGCGGGTCGCTCTGGCGCATCTAAGCCACGTAAACTTTTCAACCATGTATTATTGTTTTCTAACTCCATTCGTTGGGTTAGTGCCACTTCGTATGGGTTAGGTAATATTTCTGTCTGTTCGTCGCCGTTATTGTCTATGTATGTTCGGGTAAAGGGTTGTTCTTGTGGGTCTAAGGTTTCCAGCAGTAATTGTTGCTCGTACCACGCGTCAGCGGCTTTTTGTGCCGGGTCTAGTGTTATTAAATAACGTTCAATGAAGCCATCCAATACCTTGGCAGGTTTACCAAGCGCTACGATACGTTGTACATCTTTTAAGGTGTTGCTTTCAATCATGGTGACCGACAAACCGATAGCACCTGAGTTTTCATCATTGTTGTATGAATAATTATTTATCATGATTATTCTCCCACGTAAAAATAAGGTAAGGCGACACGGGCAGTGCCGTACAAGACTGAATTGCCGTTGTCATCGGTCAGGGTGTTTTGATTACTAGCTATTTCAAACTGGTTGTTGTCTCCGAATCCTATACCTTTAATAACAGTAAACAGCAGGGCATTATCACCATTTCTGTATATATTACCTTCAACCATGTTACTACCTATGTCTAAGTTGTTGGAGGAAGTTGCTATACATAACAACCTTAAACCGTGATACACCCCACCACTAACGTAATACAACAATCCTTTTGTATAAGCCGTATTGACAGAAGACATGGCTGCGGTTATTAGTGTTAATTCACTTGCAGTATCTACGCTAGCATCCCAAACCATCTCCTTGTAAACATAATTAAGCGTCAACTGGTTATTTCCGTCATGAGATAAGTAATCTAATGTTTTAACAGTGGGGCTGTTATTGGAATGTGTCAAACTTAATGGTTGGTGCTCCGGCAGACCTCCAGCAACGGAATAGATAACACCAACACCACCCACAAAGTCCCGTCTGAACGTTGTGAGTGGTGTTTCACTCTCTGACCTTACACCTGCATTAGTCCCTACCTTGTTAATCAATGTGGACACAAGCAGATTACCATCCAAAATATCACTATCGTTAGTGGCCCACACTCCCCCTAAATCCAGTAATTCCGAATGCCAAACAACCCCTTCGGTAAAGTGGGCTTGAGTTTCATAGTGATGCAACTCAACCCAAGCCGATGATATAACAGCTGTAAGACTATTCAAGCCTTCATTAGCAGTGTAGGCAGTAGATACCCAGCCGTCACCAGTATCAGCCGTCCTTAGTGTTAGGGTATTGGCGGATGTAGCCAGGGGCTGAAACTTTCTATTAAATTTAATTTCTTTACTTGTACCATCCGGTATAACAGGTATCCATTGCCCTTCAACACCATTGGGAAAAGTCGCCGCTATATTGGCAGGACTGCCAATAATATCTGTCCATGTTGGGTTGGCAGATTTTGATTTTAGCAACTCATATGTAATCACATAATTTACACTGTCCACAGGGAATAGCGTTGATGTATCAGCGCCGGAAATTGAACCATTATATTTGAGTACTGAATTTTTTACTTGTGGCAAGGAAGTAGCACTGAATCTAATGATACTGTTTTGAATTAATATTGCGGTATTTACGTCAGTGACGCCGACAATACCCGTAACGTTAGTACATAGAATAACGGTATTATTTTCATCTTGTATGTTACCAATCCAAGCTATAGCACCTGTGGTGTCGTTATAGATTAAAGCAGGGACTATATTACTGTTATCAGCAGGGTTACCAAGCTGTGTCTGGATTGCCGTAATCTCAACAGAACTTCCATAACAACGACCATAAGAGGTCGTTCCACCAACAACAGTAAATGAGCCTATTTCTTTAAGAAAGGGAACGCCTTCAAATCCACGAACCTCACCCGTAATTGCTTTTCGTTTAGCCTTTTCTCGAATTTCAGATAAAGGTAAACGTTTAGCACTCATGCGTAAGTCTTGTACGTCACTTGCGTAGATTGCATCGTATGCTTTATTGTCAGGTCTACTAGGTTGACCATTGGAAACTACACTATATATTCTCCCCCAAGGTGCTCCTAAATGAAACACTGGATGGCCGACCAAGTCAGGATCACTTATTAGCCTGTAGTCAAAACAATCAGAGGTATTCGTCGTATTAATACTAGACTCATACCACTTACCGTTACCCTCATTAAACCCTTTCCAATATGTTGAACAACCATCAGGATTATAACTAGGATGATAAGCCCCTTGATTTCTGCGTTGAACCAGCGCAATTGGCACAGCGAAACACAGACCATCCTGCGCCAAAGAGGCATCTGTCGAATTGTAACTTTGATTTACCGCAGCCCAAGCGCCTATCCCTGTATTATTAAACCCATTATTATAGACAGCGAATACGCCACTATTTCCACTTGTTCGATCACCTATTTCCTTTGAAATAGTAGACAGTTTTCCTTGCGCATGTACGTACTGTAGATTTCCCTCATCTTGATAGAGGTTTTTATTAAAATCTATATCCCAATCATCCCCAAGCCCCTTAACCACTCGAATGCGATAACGCACCTGAATTAACTCACCATTGTCACTATAGATATTGTTCTGATGGTCTTGAATAAAAAGCGTTTTACTTGCGGCATCAATCGTTGACCACTGTCTGCCACGCCCCTCTGTGTTCGTATCCCAATGACCGAATGCCGAGTATCCCTGAGGCACACCATAAGTACTTAACGGGTTCATCCCGATACCATATAAAGAGGTGCCGCCATACTGTACATTTCCCAAGGGTACGACAATGTCTTTCTCGCTAATCTTCTCGTGCCAAACTTCCAAAAACACAAAGTCCTGTCTTGATAACACTGAATGACTTAAGGACGTGCCACCATCAATTATTGCGGCAGCTAAATCTATGTAGCGAGTGCCATCGCTTTTGTCTAGACCATCGGGTGCTGACGGTAGCTTGATAAAGTTATTACTCGATAAATTCAATACGTCAGAGACGCTAATTTCATAACCATTAACATTGACCAAAGGGGACTCTGTAAGAGATACACCTTCCCCTAATGAGCCTTGTCTGCCAAATAACAAGGAATTAGTATAGTCACCATCTAAAAACTGAGGGCTTCTCACATATAAACCTTCATTAATATGGTCGTAATAAGCGCTCTTTTTTTCATGTACATGATTGCCCCATTCAGCAAAGCCACTGCCCGCACTTTCCCGTTTGCGCTGCTCAGCCAGTGCAAAAAATATCGCTTTACTGGGGGCCAATACACTACCAACAAGGGAATTTAACTGGTCAATTAACGCGGTAACTTGAGCTAAGACAAAACCATAGGGCACGGTTTGAATGGTCGCTGTCGATCCCACCGCAATCTCAAGCGTCGGCGTAGTCGCACTTAATACATTTTCTAATTTTAATAAAATGCCACGGGTCACTTCATTTAACGCGGTCATGGCGGCAACCGACTCGTAAATTTTGGCAAAGACGGGAATAACCAATAACTTTTTATGGTTCAGTGCCGCACCTAGCCAAGGTTCAACAAGGGTTAAGGTTGAGTCACCGTTTGCATCAAAGACAGTGCCTGAAACAACGGGCATTACATAACGGCCGATGTCTAACAGCACGACATAGTTTTCATCAATTTTGGAGAAAT
>JABSOJ010000347.1 GCA_013216005.1 Alteromonadaceae bacterium
CAATTCATTGTCGTGTATTTTTGCGTTTTCTCATTAGATTATTTTACTCTAATTGATACCCCGATTGATTGGTGCCGAATGTTCTATTGTCATTTTTAAAATATGTTTAGTGGCAAACCATGCGTCAGCTAAGAAGTAGTCAGCGTTAATACCATTGCGGATCGCTCTGGCTATCATATCGCATACCATCTGTGGTTTTGTTTGTTGCTTGGATTGCTGATAACGTTTTGCGGCAATACTACGTCCATCCTTGAAATGATTATCTAACACTTGCTCTTTGCGTTGGCTGATGAATATTTCATTGTCAATCGGAACGAACTGCTCATCACTTGCAACGCCTAACGTCAGTATTTGTTGACCCATAACACAACGCCCCGTTAAGTGGTCAAAGTGACTTGAAACGCCGTGCATTTTTTTACCACGTCTTATTTTTACTGAATCATCAATAACAAAGGCAGTTCGTTTATTTTTTCTATTGGATTTAAGCACCTTCTTTGCCGTTAATAATTGAAGCTTTCGCCAATCTAAATCTTCTCGATTGAGTAAATCATATAATGCGTCTTTTTTTGCTTCTGAAAAACTTAATAGTGCATCTCGTGAAAACATTGCAACGGAATCAACTTTTAACCAAACCCAAAGCATTAACAAATAAACTACTTCGCTAACAGGAATACCAGAGCGTTTATTGAATTTAGATTGGCGTAACATAACCTGAAAGCCAATGTTCTTCCAAGTTGAGCTAAAGGTATTATCAATATTTAGACTAGATTGGCTAAGTAAATCAGCCGTTAGCGATGGTAAACTCAAATTCTTTGTGTCAGAATTCATGTGATGTCTCTTGTGATTTTATTCTTTGTCTAGTTAACTAGTATTTTATCACAATGAGGCGTTAACCTCCTTTAAATCATACGCTTAAGTGCTTTTATTTGGTTTTTTGAACTCCGAAACTTGAGGTACAATTCCTCAATTTAGTTATTATCCATAAATGATGAACTGTCAAAAAAAATATGTATCAAATTGTAAGTATTTATTTTGAAAAAGAGAATGTTTTTGTCGAAGACGTTTAATCTAGTTCAATGTTTTCAATACATTACTTTCGAAGGGGATACTAAAAAACCACGAAAATTAAACATCTTAAATACAATCTGTAAAGTTAAGATGTTTAGTCATCAGAAGTTTTCTGGCAGTATTGAGTAGATTATTCTTCAGCAGGTAATAAAGTTGCTTTGATTAACATAACCGGTTCAACGGGTACATCATCCCATCCAGACGCTTCGTTAAAGCCTGTTTTAACTTTAGCGATAGCATCAATAACTTCTTGTCCTTCAGTTACAGTGCCAAATACTGCATATCCCCAACGTCGACCAGGATTCAGGCTGGTGTTGTCTGCAACATTGAAAAAGAATTGTCGGTTAGCTGAGTGTGGGTTTCTTTCTTTGGCCATTGCTATTGTTCCAATTTCATTTTTCAAGCCATTACCTGATTCATTAGGAATGTCTTTTTTAACTTTTTTAACGTTAAATTCTTTATCGTAACCACCACCTTGAACAACGAAATCATCAATAACACGATGAAATATGGTGTTGTTGTATTCGCCGGTGACTACGTAGGTTAAAAAATTATCAACGGTAATTGGTGCTTTAACTCGATCCAGTTCGACAATTATTACCCCCATTGAGGTTTCTAATTTTACCGACGGATAAATATTAGTTGGATCAATCGCATTACTTTTTGCTGATATAAATAAACTTAAACTAGTTAAAAGAATTAATAAAACCTTCATTTTTATTTCCCGATATGTTGCTGTATTTCAGCATTGTTGAGCGCTTGATTGAGCAGGTTTGATAATTGTTGATTAAAATCTCGTTCTAACACTGCGATGTCCGATGAAAATGGTCCATTACTTGTGGTTGTGCTACGAAAGGTTTTTGTTAATGTTTTTTCGCCATTGTTAATAATGAAACGTAATGTAATTTTGCTGGTTGCATTATATTTTATTAATGCTTGCTCAACAGTGATGAGTGCGTTATCAATGCGTATCTCAATAGCGTTTTGTGATTCGTTGGTTAATTTAAGCCCCTGTGCTTTAAGCTGTTTATCCATCACATTATTAATAACACCATCCAGAGTATTTTTACTGGAATATAATTTAGCAGCTTCATTACTTGATAAAATTTGGGCTATATGCGTGCCGGGACGGATATCAATAACCTTGAGTTTTATTTGTTGTTCTTGATAGATATTTGAATGTATGGCACCTAGTTCAGGCGCAATAATAAATTGGCTCGCCTGATTAGCACAACCTGAAAGAAAACAAGTTAGCAGTATGGTGTTAAAAATTGTAATTTTCATAAAATCGTTACTATCTCCATTTTAGTTTGAGTACATTTGGGGTATCCATATATATTAACCCGTCACTCTTACAATTTAATTGCCGATAATGTAACAAATTTACTATTGGTGGCTATTTCTGTGCTATTGCCAAAAATGCGTTTAAGTTTTATATGATAAGCAAGTTGACGATTACCAATAATTCGTAATTCGCCTCCTTTTTTCAATACCCTGAAACTGTCTTTAAACATTTGCCAGGCAATATGATCAGTCGTAGCGGTTTGTTGATGAAAAGGAGGGTTACATAAAATGAGATCAGCACTGGCACTTTCAACATCAGTTAAACAATCGTTTATTTGAAAATTGCATTGTTGGATAACATCAGGCAAATTATTTTCAATATTCGTTTTGGCTGACGCTATTGCCATATAAGACTCGTCAATAAAATGCACCTTAGCCTGAGCTTGTTTAGCTAAAATGGTTAAACCAAGCACCCCGTTGCCACAGCCTAAGTCAATGACGGTAGTCCCAGCTTTAACCTCGGGTAAGTTTTGAATAAAATATCTGGCACCTAAATCAAGCTTGTCGCGAGCATAAACATTGGCGTGATTGCTGATGGTAAACTCGGTGTTTTCCAGCGACCATTTGGTTGGAAAAGGAGAAGTATGCTGCTGTTTATTGTCAAATTGGCAAAATACTAACCGAGCTTTTTTTACTGCTAACGAAGTGGTTGTTGTGCCAAGGTGTTTTTCGAATATTTTTAAGGTTGAACTATGTATTTCTTTAGCGCGGTCGGCTGCAATAAAAATTACATTGTCACCTAAACCCGCTTTAATTTTAAGTAACTGCTCAGTAAGTAAGGACTTAATTTTTGGTATTTTATATACGACAATATCAATATTTTCGGGTAACTCATCCAAGCTGTTAAGGTGTGTTACTTTACTTGCATCAAGCGTGTTTTGTTCAAGGTTGTGTTTAATACCTTGTTCACTGAGAAAAGAATCGTTAACACAAAATAAGTTATGCTTGATAGCATTTGGTGTGTTTGTAACATGAGACCCTGTGTTGATAAGATTTGCTGTCAGTGCACCAAAAGCATCATTAAAAATCAGAATGTTTTTGCTTTCTAGAATATATTCCTGATCAGCTAAATAGTTAATTATATATTCATCTGCGGCATCCCAGGCTTGTAAACTGCGGTTAACTTGAGCAACAGGGAATCGATCTAAAAATAAATTTTTATCGTTGATAATAAATGGACTGAACATAGGAGAATTTACTTCTTTTTGTCAACATTAGCTATGTTGTTTTATTTACAAATAAAAGGCAAATCATTATGTAAATGAAAGTGCCAAAATAGTGCAAACAGCCAGGTTGAGTAGAGTGTATTTAATGTATTAGCGTCATTGTGACAAAATTCTTTTTAAGTAGCTAGTGCCCATCCAGAAACAAGGTCGTAGCGAGGCTATCCAAAGGTGAAATATGAACACTACTAGTGTAGGGAGTTTAGTCATTTGAAATAACCTTATATAGTGGTGTTTAGATATAGTGGTGTTCAGATTGTGCCAATGGGACGTCCGCAGCAGACATTCGTTTCTGAACAGGCACTATTTAGGTAGTATGTTAAATGTAAAATACAGTTAAATATATCTCGTGAAGTTTGATTTCTACCATACTGCTGGTGAATTGTTTTGTGTAACGGGATGCCAATTATTTAGCTAATAATAGAGTGAATTACCGTTAGGTTTCATAATTTAAACCCCGTTATTTATGCTAATTGGTATAACGAGTAACATCAATTGAATGGGCTCAAAGATGTTGAATATATACAAATGACTAAGAAGAGAAAATAGACCGGAATACATAATTGATAGTTTACTGATTGGGTAAATTGCACAGAGATAGTTTGATAACACAGTCGTTAGGATACTGAGCGGACTGTGGTAAAACTCCTAAGTATAAGTTTTGGGATAATTAAGCCTACATTCCGCACATTTAAAATGTTGATTTAAATGAACTTTAAAAGTCATAAAATGTAGCCATGTATTTGTGTGTT
>JABSOJ010000033.1 GCA_013216005.1 Alteromonadaceae bacterium
TGAGGGAAAACCTCATGCACGGAATCGAAGAGGGGCCGTTGGATAAGCTATGCGAAGCCTGCGGCCTACTCTACTTATAAGGGAACAACGCATTATATGCTTTTTTGTGCCTTGCTCTGCTTATGTTTAGGGAAAGCCTAGCTTAACACTGAACCTGCATTTCCAAGGTGCTTGGGTATAGTGTTGAGTCAGGCTAACAATTAAATTGCCACCTCATGTTTTTAAATTAAAGAGTATTTTGTGAGTTTTCCTCGGGCATAGATTAATAAAGATGATTCTCTTTTTAAACTGGCAATGTTTTCCTAAGCGAATCAAATGTGCTTTTATGACGGAATATTGCGATAAAGATTTTCTATTAAATCAATCGAAAAATTTTTTTATCATTAAAGTATTTAAAATAAACCATATTGTTTTTAGTTTATGTTCCTTAATTTTAACAAAGAGTAAATTACTAATCTGCGGGAATTATCTAAACCCGTGACTCACGTGTGAGATCATTAATATAATTTTTGAAGTTAGGAAGCGTATATATGTCTCATTATTACTGACTACAAAAACATGGAATATACCTTTCTAAATGCCTGTAGTACCTATTCTAATATTTTTTTTATCGTTTTTTTGAAGCCGTCGTTATTTAATTTTGACCCTTTAACTGTGAATAGTGTATGCTGAGAACCGTTTTTGATTTTAGTTCGCTACTGTTCGAACAGGGTCCCTACCTTTCATCTTTTTGGGCACCCGACAACATTACTCAATAAAAAAAAGTAAATGATAACTTATTAATGAGGGAATACCTTGATTGATTATGAATTACCGGCACTCAAAGATAACTTCTTATCTTCAGAGAAAGTACTGCCTCTAGCTCGATATTTTGTTGAACAAATTCGAAAAGATAAACAACAAAATACTACAGATGACTATAGTTTTGCTCCGACTAAGGAATTTCTGGACTTAATTGTTGATGATGATAATAGAGAGACAATACAGGGGATCATGGATAAATATTACCTTACCTCTGTCAGGTTACATTGCCGACCTGCTTTGAGCATTACGGATACCCATTTTGACGGGGGCCATACCCCGACATTTGGCGTCTGTTTGGCTGGGTCTAAGATATGGTCTATTAAAGAAGCTAGTTATTGGGATCTGTTAACACTTCATTATGGTGCTATCTCAAAACCATCTTGCCACCATACGTTAGATTCTATGTTGTTCGATCGAAGTATTTGGTTTCACGATAAACCAGATAGTGTAATAGCCCAAAGAGATGGCGACTTAATCTATTTACCGCCAGGCTGGTATCATACGGTTGTTTATGCTGAAGATATAATATCTTTTAGTATTACTCTGACTCCAAAAAATGAACCGCTAAAATTGAGAGGGAAACCAGCATCATTCTTTTACTCTCCACCCAGCAGGTATAAATATAATGGCAGTAAGTCTCAATGGATTATGGTAGGACTGTTACATCATGGTATGCATTTCATTAACCATATATTGCGTGTTTTTATGTTTCCGGCCTGGACTTTGCTTGCTTGTATTGTCTCAGTTGTTCGACTAAATCGTTGGGTATTAACAAAGTTTTTTAATGCCAAAGCTTTGATGGTAAATAAAATTAAAAAAATATTCGGCAAAAGCAAGCTTATTAAGCATGTAACATCTTCTGAAATGAAAACACCACAATCTATGCGAGAGCGAGATCAAATAGTGTTAAATAGTTTATTGAAATTCATTCAGAAAGAAGAAAATACAAATGAAGCCAGTGCAAAATGATGCCTGATGCTTTAGTTTTCAATAACCATTTTGGATATTAACCAAAATGTAAAGCGACTGTTTTTTTGATTTGTAGTTCTCTTAAAAAATTTATACTAAGTTTTTACGAGGTAAATATCAACACCGATTATTTCGGTTGTTCAAGTTGCAATACATACAACAAAAACAACATATTACCGTGTTGTTTTTATCGTTTTTTACTAGTGAGGTGACGTAGGGCGTTTCTTATTTGTGTATATAACGCTGAATCGTTCACTTCTCTATTTTTGATAAATTGACTGATAGTGTTTTGTCCTTATGCGCTCCCTTTTGAGTGTCATCACTTTTGACAAAACATTAGCATTTTCATTAAATATAAATGTTGGATTAAAGAGCAAGAGTGATTTAATTCATGGATAAGGAATTGTAAAAGTGAAAGAAGTGGAAAATTTAATTGTCGAGTTAACAGACGCAGGGGTAGAGTTGGTTCTCGTTGATGGTAAACTTAAAGCACGCACTCTGAAATCAAAAATCAGTGCTGATATGCTTGATAAAATTAAAGCTTACCGAAATGAAATCATTGCATATCTTAAAAGTAATGCCAAAATCCGTGTGCTTCCAGATATAAAGCGTCGGTCAGACTCAGACGACCAGACCAACCAAAATGATTTCTTTCTTTCTTTTGCCCAGCAGCGCCTATGGCTTTTGGATCAAATTGATGGTTCCAGCACACATTACAACATACCAATAGGGCTTAAGTTACAGGGACAGCTGGATTTACCTGCTCTTGAAAAATCCTTGGTTACTATTGTTGAACGTCATGAAAGTTTGCGTACCTGTTTTGTGGAAGATAATAACGGCCAGATCATCCAGAATATCCAAGCAGCCGACCTTTTTTCTGTTCATAATTCCGACTTGTCTGTGTTGGATCCTGAACCTAGGGAGTTAGCGCTTACTAACGCTATTGACCAAGAGACTGATAGTGATTTTGATTTAAGTACCGATTTGATGTTACGTGCTCACCTAGTGAAACTAGCAGATCAGGAATTTGTTTTATTGGTTACTATGCATCATATTGCTTCCGATGGCTGGTCGATGTCGTTGTTGATCAATGAATTTAGTGTATTGTACAAAGCTTATGCCCAAGGGAATGATAATCCTTTGCCGTCGTTAGCTATTCAGTATGCTGATTATGCACATTGGCAACGCAATTGGTTAAAAGGAGAAGTGCTGGATCAACAGCTTGATTATTGGGCACAGCAATTAGCTGACTTACCCGTTGCTCATAGTTTACCTCTTGATCATGCTAGGCCAAAAGAGCAGAGTTTTGTTGGTAACAGCTATTACAGTGAGATAGATAAAGACATAAGTGAAGAGTTGAATGCTTTGTGTCAAACACACGGTGCGACCCTTTTTATGGGTTTGCAAGCGGCGTTTTCGGCGTTATTGTCACGTTATAGTAATGAAAAAGACATTGTAATGGGTAGTCCAATAGCTAACCGAGAGCAGGCACAAGTCGTTGATCTTATCGGTTTCTTTGTTAATACCTTAGTGTTACGTAGCGATTTATCAAATAATCCGAGTTTTAATGAGTTACTTGGGCAAAGTAAAAAAATGTTACTTGAGGCTTATGCCTATCAGCAGGTTCCGTTTGAGCAGATAGTGGAACGTTTGCAGCCTGAACGGAACTTAAGTCACAGTCCGTTGTTCCAAGTGATGTTGGTGTTACAGAATAATGAAGAGGGCTCTCTGGAATTGCCTGGGCTGACTTTGAGTTCAGTGGAGCAAGGTGGTGGGATAGCCAAATATGATCTCACGTTAACAGCGACCGAAAGTGCACAGGGCCTTTCCTTAAGCTGGGAATATAATACAGATTTATTTGATGGGGCGACCATTGAGAGGATGGCGAAGCATTTCAGTTTACTCCTAAGTGATCTGTTGAAGGCACCTGATCAGAGTGTGTTTAGTGCTAATATGCTTAGTGAAACAGAGCGTCATCAGTTGTTGGTTGAATGGAACGATACAACATCTGAATACCCGAAAGATCAATGTATTCATCAGTTATTTGAACAGCAGGTTGAAGCGGATCCGGATGCGATAGCGGTCATATTTGAAGAGCAACGACTGACTTATGGCGAATTAAACGTCAGGGCAAATCAGCTGGCCCATTATCTGGTCAACGAGCACAAGGTGACACCGGATACGTTGGTGGGTCTTTGTGTCGAACGTTCTGTAGAAATGATCGTTGGCATATTGGGTATCCTAAAAGCAGGTGGCGCATACGTGCCACTTGACCCGGATTATCCACAGTCGCGATTGGCGTATATGTTAGAGGATGCTAATCTGTCAACGGTGATCACCCAAAGCCACTTACTCGAACGTAAATTGGTTACACCTGAGCAGGGGCTGTGTTTGGATGACACTGATATTAAACAGAAACTTTCCAGACAATCATCAGAAAATCTGAATTATCAGCAGTTAGGATTAATGCCATCTCATTTGGCGTATGTGATTTATACGTCAGGCTCGACGGGTGCTCCTAAAGGAGTGATGGTCATTCATAGTGGACTTTCTAATTATCTTAATTTTGTTTCCACCAGCTACATGCCTCATGTTGAAGGTGCCATTACTAGCTCACCGATTGCCTTTGATGCAACCATAACCAGTCTTCTAGGGCCATTAACTAATGGTAAATGGACCCATGTATTACCTAAAAATGAAGCAGAGATAGAACAGCTTGCTCAAGTAATGCTTTCCTTAAAACAGCCTGTTTTATTTAAAATAACACCGGCGCATTTAGATGGTCTTGCATATTATTTTCAAGACACTGTTGTTAGTAAATTGCCTCATTATCTTATCGTTGGTGGGGAACAACTGAGTAAACAAACAGCTGCGTTATGGAAGTCTCAATTACTGCCAGAGGCCACTATTGTTAATGAATATGGACCAACTGAAACTGTGGTGGGTTGTTCTATATTCAAGATGAAAAGTTTAGACCAACTTATCCTGAACACCCCAGCTATTTCAATTGGAAAACCTATACAAAATACTCAACTTGTAATTTTAAATCAAAGCAATTTACCTGTTTCGATCGGAATTGCAGGAGAGTTGCACATAGGGGGAGCTGGTTTAGCCCGTGGTTATTTAAATCAGGCAGATTTAACAGCAGAAAAATTTATTGCCAATCCCTTTTATGATGAAAATGTATCAGGCAGTAGTGATCGATTATATAAGACAGGGGATCTGGTGCGATGGTTACCAGATGGTAACCTGGAATTTTTGGGTCGTATTGACCATCAGGTTAAAATTCGGGGTTTTAGGATTGAGCTGGGTGAAATCGAAAATACATTAAATGATCATGACAGCGTCAAAGGAACAGTTGTAGAGGCCAAAGATGCAGCCAATGGTGAGAAGCGACTGGTTGCCTATGTAGTAACAGATGCTGTTGTTACATCGGGTGAGTCCACAGATAGCAACGACGTAGCCGATACGGAACATCAGGCCTTTATCGCACAAATGCGTCAGCACTTGAAAGTAAATTTACCTGATTATATGGTGCCATCAGCGTTTGTGTTACTTGATAAACTCCCACTGACCACGAACGGCAAGATAGATCGTAAAGCACTGCCTGAACCCGACATGACACAGCAGCAGGCGGTGTATGTTGCGCCTAGCACTGAGACTGAAAAGACATTGTGTGATATTTGGCAGCAAGTGTTAGATCTGGAATGCATTGGTATTACGGATGATTTCTTTGAGTTAGGCGGCCATTCGTTATTGGTTGTGAAAGTGATAGCGCGTTTACAGAAAGTAGATATTACCATGACTGCGCGTCAACTTTTTTTAACGCCTATTTTATCGGAGTTAGCGGCGATAGTGGACGCTTCATCGGATGATCTTGGGCCAGTTTTTATCGCCCCTGATAACCTTATTCCGGCTAACTGTCAGCATATTACACCTGAATTGTTGCCTTTGGTAACATTGACACAAGATCAGATTGACCAGGTGGTTACATTGATCCCAGGTGGTGTTGAAAACATTCAGGATATCTACCCGTTAGCACCGTTACAATCAGGGATTTTGTATCATCATATGATGAATAAAGACAATGATCCTTATGTGATGCCAATGCTGTTTAACATGCCTGACAGACAGGCCTTAGACGGGTTTGTCGATGCCATACAATTTATTATTAATCGTCATGATGTGCTGCGTACATCAGTGTTATGGCAAGGTTTAGCGACTCCGCTACAAGTGGTTTGTCGTCAGGCTGATGTTCCAGTGAGCTGGCCAGAGCTTGACGCTGAGCAAGATATTAGCGCTCAGATGTCAGCTTTATCCGCTCCTGATAAACAATGGATGGATATTAGCTCGGGTCCTTTGTTACGGTTGCAGTTGGCTCAAGCCCCGGATAGCGGGCAATGTTTTGTATTATTACGGTTACATCATATTATTTCCGATCACGTTGGTCTGGAGATCATTCAACAGGAAGTGGTGGCTTACCTAGAGGGACATCTGGAACAACTGAAGCCGACGCGTCCTTACCGTGAATTTATTGCCCATGCTTTATCTCAGGAAGAGGAAAATGATGCACAGGGCTTCTTCACTGATATGCTTGGTGATGTTGATACTCCGACTACGCCGTTTGATCTGGTAGATATTAAGGGGGATGGCAGTCATATTCTTGAATTAAGTGAAATGATCCCGGATGAGGTTTCCACTGAACTGCGCGCTATCGCTAAAAAATTAAAGTTGAGTCCGGCCGTTTTATTTCATACAGCCTGGGCGATGGTGGTTGCTGCCTGTAGTGGTCGTGATGATGTAGTATTTGGTACTGTACTATCGGGACGTTTACAGGGGCTTGTCGGTGCAGAAGATATGATCGGCATGTTTATTAACACCTTGCCAGTGCGTATTAAATTGCATAATACTAGTGTGATGTCCCTGGTTCGTCAGGTGCAGCGTACATTACAGGATTTATTATCTTACGAGCAAGCATCTCTTGCCTTAGCGCAGCATTGTAGTGCGTTATCGGGTGATGTACCCTTATTCAGTGCCTTACTAAATTACCGTCATTCAGGTGCAGCGGGTGATATGGAACTGGCAGAAAACACTAGTGAAAAAGGCGGTCAGGAGCGTACTAACTATCCATTTACTCTGTCTGTTGATGACTTGGGGGATCGTTTTGCATTAGAGGTGCAGGTTGATGATGCTATCACTCCGACGCGCGTGATCTGCTATATGCAGACGGCACTTGCACACTTAGTTAAAGGTTTAAGCACAACGCCTGATTTAGATGCTCTTTCCATGTCTGTTTTACCTGAAGATGAGCGTCATCAGCAGTTAGCCGTGTGGAATGATATGGCTCAGGACTTTGGTCGTGAGAAATGTATTCATGAGTTGTTTGAAGCACAGGTGGATAAAAATCCTGACGGCATTGCCTTGGTGTTTGAAGATATTCGAATTAGTTATGGTGAATTAAATACCCGGGCGAATCAGATCGCCCATTACCTGATAACGCACAAGCAGGTCAAACCCGATACCTTGGTGGGGCTATGTTTTGAGCGTTCACCTGATATGGTCATTGCTCTTTTAGGGATATTAAAAGCTGGTGGTGCCTATGTGCCGCTAGATCCCAATTACCCTGCATCGCGTTTGAGCTACCTGCTCAATGATGCCAAAGTAACAACCGTCATAACTCTGTGTGAACTGCTCGATAGTACTCCAGTCTCGGATGATCAGGCCCTGTGTCTGGATGCTGATGATATTAAGCAAGCGTTGAGTGTTCAACCGACAAGCAACCCGGTAGCACAGCAGTTGGGTTTAACCTCAAACCATCTGGCTTATGTTATTTATACCTCTGGTTCTACCGGAGAGCCAAAGGGCGTGATGGTTGAGCATTATAATATCACCCGGTTAATGGACGCGAGTGATAAGCAGTTTACGTTTAACAGTGATGATGTCTGGACGCTGTTTCATTCATTTGCCTTTGACTTTTCTGTCTGGGAAATATGGGGCGCACTAAGAAATGGTGCCCGTCTTGTGATTGTTCCTTATTGGATCAGTCGTTCGCCTAGCGATTTTTACCGCTTAGTTGTTGATGAAGGTGTGACTGTGCTAAATCAGACGCCCAGTGCCTTTAATAATTTGATTGATGAAGATGCTATACACGAGAATTCACTGAGCTTGCGCTACGTTATTTTTGGTGGCGAGGCGCTTAATCTGGAGGCTCTGGCTCCCTGGGTTAACAGGCACGGTGATGAGCAGCCTCAACTGATTAATATGTATGGGATCACAGAAACCACGGTGCATGTTACTTATAGGCGTTTAACGAAGGCATGTTTGTCAAATTCTGATGGGGCAAGCTTAATTGGGCGTCCGCTTGCGGATCTTGAATTACTGATCCTGAATGAACATAAATCTTTGGTGCCTGTCGGAGTTGCCGGAGAAATGTATGTCGGCGGAGCAGGGGTTACCCGAGGGTATTTAAATCAAGCCGATTTGACTCGGACCCGTTTTATTGAACTGGAGGAATTCGGGGATAAAAAATTCTATCGTACAGGTGACTTAGCTCGATTCTTAGACAATGGCGAGCTAGCCTATTTAGGGCGTATAGATCATCAGGTTAAAATACGTGGTTTTAGAATAGAGCTGGGGGAAATTGAAAATACCTTAACTACACATGAGCACATCAAAGATACTGTGGTGTTAGCGAAAGAAGGTGCTGGTGGTGATAAACGCTTGGTGGCCTATGTATTAACGTTTGATAGCCACTCTGAAACGCCTGATGAGCAGCATGCTTTCATTGAACAGTTACGTCAATATCTCAGTCTGCATTTACCTGAGCATATGGTGCCGTCGGTATTTGTATTGCTGGAAAAATTTCCATTAACAGCAAATGGCAAGGTCGATCTTAAGGCTTTGCCTGATCCGGATATGTCGCTGCAACAGGGTGGTTATCTAGCTCCTGTGACTGAGACAGAAAAAGTATTGTGTCAGATTTGGCAAGAAGTACTTGAGCTTGAGCGTGTCGGTACTAACGACAACTTCTTCCAGCTGGGAGGTCATTCCCTAATGGTGATCAAAATGATTGCCCGCTTGCAGCAAGCAGGGATCACCATGGCAGTACGCCAGCTCTATACTGCGCCGCGCCTTATGGATTTAGCCGAGTTGCTGGAATCGTCTGATGAGGCAGTCTCATCAGTATTTCAGGCACCTGAAAATCTTATTCCTGATGGCTGTGAGCAGATCACCCCTGAGATGTTGCCGTTAGTTAGTCTGAGCACTGAAGAAATTGCAAATATTGTTGCTAAAGTGCCAGGTGGTACGGGAAATGTGCAAGATATTTATCCGCTGGGACCGCTTCAGGAAGGTTTATTATTCCATCATATGATGAGCACCCAAGGAGATGCTTATGTCGTGCCCTCTCTGCTTAAGATCCAGGGAGAAACAGTGCTGAATAATTTTATAACGGCGCTGCAATTTGTCATTAGCCGTCATGATGTATTACGTACAGCGATATTATGGCAGGGTTTATCTGTACCTGTGCAGGTGGTTTACCGTCATGCTGACTTACCCGTTACATGGCTGGAACCGACTGACGGGCAGGATAGTTTAAGTTATATTCAGGAGTTTTGCGCCCCTGAGCGTCAGGAGATGGATTTAAGTCAGGCTTCGCTCTTGAAATTAAAAATTGTACGTGAGGGGGATTCCGAGAAGTTTTACGTGTTGACACAAATGCATCATATTATTGACGATGCCACTTCTTTGCAAATCTTACTGAAAGAGGTGGATGCCTATCTTAACGAGGAGACAGAAGATCTGCCTGTGCCTGTGCCTTACAGGGAGTTTGTTGCCCATGCGTTATATCAGGCAGAGCATTACGACGCCCAAAGTTATTTTACCAGAATACTGGGAGATATTGATACTCCCACCGCACTGTTTAATTTACTTGATGTACAGGGAGATGGCAGCCGGATTGTTGAAATTAAAACCCATGTTCCCGTTGATATCGTAGGATCAGTGCGTCACCTTGCTAAAGAGATGCAGATGAGTCCGGCGGTAATATTTCATGCTGCTTGGTCTATGGTTATCGCTGCCTGTTGTGGTGAAAATGATGTGGTGTTTGGCACAGTGGTTTCAGGTCGTTTACAAGGGACCTTAGGTGCGGAAAATATGATGGGGGTATTTATTAATACCTTACCGTTGCGGGTAAAACTTGGTGGTGTTAATGCTGAAGAGCTAGTACAACAAGTCAAGCATTCGTTGCAGGAGTTATTACCTTATGAGCAGACCTCTCTTGCGGCTGTGCAGCGATGTACCAATCTACCAACTGAGACCCCGTTATTTAGTGCTATGCTGAATTACCGTCATGTACCGGATGAGGATTCGTCGGACACGGACAATAGCGAACAAGAGATTGAATACCTGACAGGTCAGGAGCGTACTAATTATCCGTTCCATTTGTCTGTGAATGAAACAGGGAAGGGCTTTTTGCTGGAAATTCAAGCAGATTTGTCTGTCGATGCACAGAAGATATTAAATTATACCCATCTGGCTGTTGCCCAGCTCGTAAATGCTTTACTAGAAGAGTCTAAGCAGCCGGTTTCAGAATTTTCCATCTTGTCAGAGGAAGAGCTTCACCAGCAGTTAGTGCAGTGGAATGATACTGCTGCTGATTATCCGACAGACACATGTATTCATGAGCTATTTGAAGCACAGGTTGAACAAACCCCGGATGCGATTGCGGTCGTTTTTGAAGATGAGGTACTTACCTATCGCGAATTAAACACTAAGGCAAATCAGCTAGCCCATTATTTGATTGAAGAAAAAGCAATCACGCCTGATACGTTAGTGGGGATTTGTGTTGAGCGCTCACTCGATATGGTAGTGGGGATTATGGCTATTCTTAAGGCTGGGGGGGCCTATGTGCCACTCGATCCGGATTATCCTCAAGCGCGTCTTGAATATATGCTTGAGGATGCCGGGCTTGAGACAGTGTTAACACAACGTCAGCTAGCGGATAAAGTCCCGGTGACAACCGAGCAAGCCGTATATCTTAATGATAGGCCTGTACTTGATAAACTGGCTCAGTATTCAACCGATAATATCAAGCCAAATGAATTAGGGCTGACTGCTCACCATTTAGCTTATGTGATTTATACCTCAGGTTCAACGGGTCGTCCGAAGGGGGTGATGATCGAGCATTCAAATACATGTGCGCTATTCCAGTGGGCAAAAAACACTTACAAAAAAGAAGAGCTGGATCTGGTTTTAGCGTCGACTTCTATTTGTTTTGATTTATCTGTTTATGAAATAATTGTTACTTTACAGCTTGGTGGTTCGGTACTGGTTGTAGATAATATTCTGGCGCTTCCTGATACAGAATATCGAGATCGTATTACGTTAATTAATACCGTGCCCTCTGCGATCAGCGAACTACATAAAGCTGGAAACATTCCTCAAAGCGTTAAGGTTATCAATCTTGCCGGAGAGCCATTAAAGCAGAGTTTGGTGTGTTCACTTTACACAAGCGGTGTAGGAAAAGTGTTTGATTTGTATGGTCCATCAGAAGATACCACTTATTCAACATTTAAGTTACGTCAAATAACAGAATTATCAAGTATTGGTAAACCCATTTGTAATACCACAACATATATAGTAGATAAGTTTTTAAATCCTGTACCTGTTGGTTTGGAAGGGGAGCTATGTGTAGGTGGAGCGGGTCTAGCCCGAGGCTATCTAAATCAACCTGCGCTAACGGCCGAAAAATTCATCACTAACCCTTTTAGTGATCAGCCTGATGCTAAACTCTACAAAACCGCCGATTTATGCCGTTACTTACCTAATGGTGATATCGAATATATTGGTCGTATTGATAACCAGGTTAAAATCCGTGGTTTCAGAATAGAGCTTGGCGAGATTGAATCAGTATTGAGCGCTTTTGATGAAGTGAATGATGCAGTCGTTGTTGCCAGAGAAACCGACTCAGGGGACAAATCCTTAGTGGCCTATGTGGTCACTGATAAGGCGGGTGAATACACGGATGAAGATGAAAATAGTACTCAGTTGCGTCATGCGTTTATCGAGGGGTTACGACAAGGTATTGTTCACTCTTTACCTGATTATATGGTGCCGTCCGCTTTTGTTGTGTTAGATAAATTACCGTTAACGCCTAACGGCAAGCTTGATCGTAACGCTTTGGTAGCCCCCGATATGTCATTGCAACAAGCTGTGTATGTGGCACCGACGAGTGATATTGAAAAAGACTTGTGTGAAATATGGCAAGAGGTGTTAGATCTGGAGCAGGTCGGGATCACCGATAACTTCTTTGACTTGGGTGGTCATTCATTGTTGGCTACCCGGGTGATTGCTAAGATTAATCACAAGTTTACTGTTGAATTAGCCCTGAAAATAATATTCTCTTGTAAAACGATAGAGCAGCTGGTGCCAGTATTACTTAAACAGGATCAGGTATTGGCTCGACCCAATTTAGTTCCTGTGTCTCGTGATCAGGCATTATTACCTTCATTTGCGCAACAGCGTTTATGGTTGTTAGATAAAATTGATGGTGGTAGTGCCCATTACAATATGCCTGCAGGTCTTAAGATAACTGCTGAGCTGGATAAAAAGGCACTGGAAAAATCGCTGAAAACAATTGTAGGACGTCATGAAAGTTTGCGTACCTGCTTTGTTGAAGATGAAAAAGGGCAAGCCATTCAAATTATTCGCAGTGAGGATGATTTTTCTGTGCAGTTTATTGACCTGTCTGAAATAGAGGAAGCTGCACGCGAGTCTAGCCTTAATGAGATAATCGCTCGTGAAGCTGACACTGTTTTTGATTTAAGTGATGATTTTATGTTACGTGCATGCTTAGTGCGGTTAGCCCCACAGGATCATGTCTTACTAGTGACGATGCATCATATAGCCTCTGATGGCTGGTCGATGTCGATACTTATCAATGAATTTAGTACCTTGTATACTGCATATACTCAGGGTGATGATAACCCCCTACCGCCGTTAGTTATTCAGTATGCTGATTATGCCTGCTGGCAACGTGACTGGTTACAAGGTGAAGTATTAGATGAGCAGGTCGGTTATTGGACTACACAGTTAGCCAACTTACCCATGGTACATAATCTGCCGTTAGATCATGTACGTCCTGAGGTACAAAGTTTTGTCGGTGAAAATCACTTTAGCCATATAAAGCCTGAAGTCAGTAAGTCCCTTAAGACCTTATGTCAGTCAGGCGATGCGACATTATTTATGGGCATACATGCGGCGTTTTCTGCATTACTTTCACGTTATAGCAATGAAACCGATATTGTGATGGGGACGCCAATCGCTAACCGTGAACAGGAGGAAGTAGCTAACCTCATCGGTTTCTTTGTAAACACCTTAGTACTACGCAGTGACTTATCGGATAATCCAAGCTTTAATGCTTTATTACAACAAAGCAAAGACATGTTGCTTGAGGCTTATGCCCATCAGCAAGTGCCGTTTGAACAGATCGTTGAACAATTACAACCTCAGCGTAGCTTACGCCATAGCCCGTTATTCCAGGTGATGTTGGTCTTACAAAATAACGAAGAGGGAGAATTATCGCTTTCTGGTTTATCGTTAGAGACCGTTGGTCAAGCCAGCACGGTGGCTAAATATGACTTAACTTTGAATGTGACTGAAAGCGATGAAGGCCTGGAGCTGGTGTGGCAATATAATAGTGACCTATTTAATGCCCTTACCATACAACGTTTGGCCGACAGTTTTGAACGTCTTCTGGACTCTTTAGTTACCACACCTGAAAATAATGTATTAACCGCTGAATTACTGAGTGGTGATGAAATACATCAGCAGCTAGTACAATACAATGATACGGCGAAAGAGAATGAAAAAGATGAATGCATCCATGATTTATTTGAAGCCCAGGCTGAGAAAAACCCTGATGCTATTGCTCTGGTCTTTGAAGAAGACAAACTGACCTATGGTGAATTAAACGCCAGAGCAAATCAGCTGGCCCATTACTTGACTGAACAAAGACAGGTGAAACCTGATACTTTGGTTGGTTTGTGTGTAGAGCGCTCATTGAATATGGTGGTAGGTATTTTAGGGATCTTAAAAGCCGGTGCTGCCTATGTACCGCTTGATCCCGGTTATCCGATTGAACGATTAGCCTATATGATCGAGGATTCAGAGCTTGCTTTGGTATTGACCGAGGGTCATTTATTAAATGCACTTCCGGTCAACGATGAACAAGCCGAGTGTTTGGATGAGCAAGGGTTTTTATCCAATTTAAATGAATATTCAAGTAAAAAGATCTCAGTGTCTCAACTTGGTTTAACTTCACGAAATCTGGCGTATGTTATCTATACTTCAGGATCTACTGGTCAGCCAAAAGGGGTGATGGTAGAGCATCGTTCAGTGGTTCGCTTAGTCATTGATTCGGGTTTTATGTCACTCAACAGTGATACTCGGTTCTTGCAGGCAGCATCTGTGTCCTTTGACGCTGCAACTTTGGAATTGTGGGCGCCGTTACTTAATGGTGGTGTTTGTGTTTTATATCCTGAGCGTCTTATTGATCTTCAAATTCTTAATCGGGTATTGGTGGATGAGCAAGTAAATGCCTTGTGGTTGACTGCTGGTTTATTTGAACAGTGGAGTGAGTCACTGCCACAGCTACCATTATTGAAGTATGTTGTTGCCGGTGGAGATGTGCTAAATCCCGAGGCGGTATTGCGGGTTCAGCGTGCTTTGTCGCATGTTACTTTAATTAATGGTTATGGCCCGACAGAGAATACCACCTTTACCTGTTGTCATCGTATGGAGCATAATGAAACGCAGGGGGCTTCCATACCGATAGGACGAGCAATCAACGGCACCAGTCTTTATGTGCTAAATGCTGAACAACATCTGTCACCTTTGGGTGTGCCCGGAGAGTTATATGTGGGAGGAAGCGGAGTAGCAAGGGGATACTTAAATCAGCAGGCACTGACGGATGAAAAATTTATCACCAATCCATTCGGTGAAGGGCGTTTATATCGTACCGGAGATTTGGTACGTTATTTACCTGATCAGGCGCTGGCCTTTATCGGTCGGGTAGATAATCAGGTTAAAATCCGTGGCTTCAGAATTGAGCCAGGAGAAATAGAGCAAGTTTTAGTGGCTCATAATGCTGTTAATAGTGCGGTTGTAATGGTGCAAGAGAGTGCCAGTGGGGATAAACAGCTGGTGGCATATGTTGCGTCACCGGATCATGTGTCAGATAATGAAGAAAACAACCTTGATCTGATGACTACACTCAAAGGACATATAAAACAGTCTTTACCAGATTACATGGTACCTGCAGTCTTTATGGTATTAGAGACCTTACCGTTAACGGCCAATGGTAAGCTTGATAGAAAAGCGTTACCTAAACCTGATATGTCACTCCAACTCCTTGAATACGTTGCACCGAGCAATGAAACAGAAAATGTCTTATGTGAAATATGGCAAGAAGTATTGGGTATCGAAAGGGTGGGGATCACCGATAATTTCTTTGAATCAGGTGGTCATTCATTGCTGGCGACCCGGGTGATTGCTAAGATTAACCAAAAGTTTACGGTTGAATTAGCGCTAAAAGTAATATTCTCTTTTCAAACAATAGAGCAGCTGGTGCCTGAACTGCTTAAACAGGATCAGGTATTGGGGAGACCCAAATTAGAGCCTGTGTCTCGTGATCAGGCATTATTACCTTCTTTTGCGCAACAGCGTTTATGGTTGTTAGATAAAATTGATGGTGGTAGTACACATTACAATATGCCTACAGGCCTTAAGTTAAGGGGTGAGTTGAATAAAAAGGCGCTGGAAAAATCGTTGGAAACAATTGTTGAACGCCATGAAAGCCTGCGTACTTGCTTTGCTGAAGATGAAAAGGGACAAGCCATTCAAATCATCCGCAGTGGTGCTGATTTTTCTGTGCAGTCTACTGACCTATCTGCATTAGAGGAAGCCGAACGTGAGTCTGCCCTTAGCGAGGTTATCGCCAGCGAAGCCGAGTCGGTTTTTGATTTGAGCCAAGATTTCATGTTACGCGCCTGCCTTGTACAGTTAGATCCACAGGAGCATGTCCTGCTGGTGACCATGCATCATATTGCCTCTGACGGCTGGTCAATGTCGTTGCTGATCAATGAATTTAGCACATTATACAACGCTTTTGCTAAAGGAGAAGTTGATCCGTTAGCGCCGTTAGCCATTCAGTACGCGGATTATGCCCATTGGCAGCGTAACTGGTTACAGGGTGAAGTGTTAGAGCAGCAACTTGGTTATTGGACAAACCAACTAGCGGATTTACCTGTGGTACATAATTTACCATTAGATCACGCTCGTCCTGAAATACAAAGTTTTGTTGGGGCGAATCATTCCCAGTTGATCAATGCTGAGTTAAGTAAAGCGCTCAATAGTGTGTGCCAGACAAACGGCGCGACCTTGTTTATGGGCTTACATGGGTTATTCTCTGTGTTGTTGTCCCGTTACAGTAATGAAACTGATATTGTTATTGGCACCCCTATAGCAAACAGGGAGCAGGAAGAGGTAGCAGATCTGATCGGTTTCTTTGTTAATACCTTAGTGCTGCGAAGTGATTTATCAAATAATCCAAGTTTTACAGAATTAGTTGCACAAAGTAAGGAAATGTTATTGGGGGCATATGCTCATCAGCAAGTGTCGTTTGAACAAATTGTTGAAAAATTGCAACCTGAGCGTAGTTTACGCCATAGTCCGTTATTCCAGGTGATGCTGGTACTGCAAAATAACGAGGAGGGAGAATTAGATTTATCTGGTTTATCGCTAGAGTCCGTCGGACAATCAGGCATAGTGGCTAAATATGACTTAACCCTGAATGTGACTGAAAGCGATGAAGGTCTGATGCTGGGGTGGAAATATAATAGTGACATATTCAATGCCCTTACCATAGAGCGTTTAGCGGATAGTTTTGAACGCTTGCTGACAGCTTTGGTAAATACACCGGACAACAAGGTATTTAGCACAGATTTGCTAAGTAAGGCTGATGTACATCAACAGTTAATTGAATGGAATAATACTGCAGCTGATTTCCCACAAGAAAAATGTATTCAGGAATTATTCGAAGCTCAGGTTAAAGCAAACCCGGATGCTATTGCCCTAGTGTATGAGGACAAACGACTGAGCTATGGTGAGCTCAATAGTAAAGCGAATCAGTTGGCGCATTATCTGATTGAGCATAAAGGCGTTAAACCCGATACTCTGGTAGGAATTTGTGTCGAGCGCTCTATCGAAATGGTGGTTGGTATATTCTCGATATTAAAAGCCGGTGGTGCATATCTCCCGCTTGATCCAGAGTACCCTAAGGCACGACTGAGCTACATGATTGAAGATGCTGCGCTGGATCTTGTGTTAACCACAAGTCAGGTTAAGCAGAGTATTGCTATTAGCGATGAGCAAGCGTTATGTCTTGATAATGATAACTTACAGCAAACTTTGTCGAACTATTGCGTAGACAATATAGCTCCTGCACAAATTGGTTTGACTGCAGATAATCTGGCTTATGTAATTTATACATCGGGAAGTACCGGTAAGCCTAAAGGTGTGATGGTTGAACATAAGGCTTTGGCAAATTATTTACATTCTCTGACTGGATTTTGCCAAGGGGTTGAAGGCAGTTTTGTTAACTCTAGTATTTGCTTTGACGGTACGGCGACGAGTTATTGGTTACCTTTTGTTAATGGAAAATATGTCCAATTAGCTTCAGCCTCTAAGGCTATTGCTTTGACTGAGCTTGAAGAAAAAGTGGCAGGTGATACTGCCTTGTTGTTTAAGCTTACCCCCTCTCATTTACAGCTTTTGGAAGACAGGAAACAAGATACAGATACAGCGCATGTATTTTTCATTGGTGGTGAAATATTTACGGCTAAAAAATATCATACTCTGTCGAACACACTTAAAAAAGCACAGTTTATTAATCATTATGGTCCGTCAGAAACCACTGTTGGGGCTGCTGTTTACCCGGTGCAAAGAGGTCAAACATTTACCGCTGGCTCCATTCCTTTTGGTAAACCGATAAACAATGTTGAAGTTTTTGTGTTAGATGCCAAGGGTAACCTTTTGCCTCATGGTGTATCCGGAGAGCTTTATATCGGTGGTGCAGGGCTGGCCAGAGGATATTTAAATCAGAATGATCTCACCCGTGAGAGGTTTGTTCCAAACCCTTTTTATGACGCAAACATTCCTGGAAGCAGCAAGCGTTTGTATATGACAGGCGATTTAGTTCGCTGGTTAGCGGAGGGTAATTTAGAATATATAGGCCGTATAGATCATCAGGTTAAAATCCGCGGATACAGGATCGAGCTTGGAGAGATAGAGCATTATCTGACTAAACAACAAGAAGTTAAAGAAGCGGTTGTCTTGGCTAAAGAAAGCTCACAGGGAGCTAAACATTTAGTGGCATATGTGACCACTGACAGGGCACAAGAATTGCTGGGTGACGATGAAGCCAGTCAAACATTGAGACATGCATTTATTGATGCGTTGAAAGCAGATCTGACAGAAGCATTACCTGAATATATGGTGCCTGCGGCGTTTGTGATCTTAGAGCTGTTTCCGTTAACGCCGAATGGTAAGGTTGACCGTAAAGCCTTACCGGATGCTGATATCTCTAGTCAACAAGCCAGTTATGTGGCACCGACAACAGAAACCGAGCGGATTTTGTGCGAGATATGGCAAGATGTTTTAGTGCTTGAACAGGTTGGCATCGAGGATAATTTCTTTGAATTAGGCGGGCATTCGCTATTGGTCATGGAAATATTGTCTAAAGCGAGATTAAGAAAAGTGTCTCTTAATGTACGTCAGATCTTTGTGACGCCGGTGTTATCAGATTTAGCGTCGATAGTGGACGCTTCAACGGATGAGCTTACCCCTATCTTTAAGGCACCTGATAATCTTATTTTGGCTAACTGTCAGCATATTACACCAGAAATGCTGCCGTTGGTGACGGTGACACAAGATCAGATTGACCATGTGGTTACATTGATCCCCGGTGGTGCTGAAAACATTCAGGATATTTACCCGTTAGCACCGTTACAATCCGGGATATTGTTCCTTCATATGATGAAGAAAGACAATGATCCTTACGTGATGCCAATGCTGTTTAGCATGCCAGACAGACAAGCCTTGGATGAGTTTGTTGACGCGATGCAATTTATTGTTAATCGTCATGATGTGCTACGCACATCTGTATTATGGCAAGGCTTATCTACGCCGCTACAGGTGGTCCGTCGTCAGGCTGATGTACCAGTGAGCTGGCCAGAGCTGGACGCCGGGCAAGATATTGAAACTCAGATGCAGGCCTTATGTGCGCCAGACAAACAGTGGATGGATATCACTCAGGGACCTTTGTTACGTCTACAACTTGCTCAGTCAGTTGATAGCGGGGAATGTTTTATCTTATTGCAGCTACACCATATTATTTCCGACCATGTTGGGCTGGATATCATTCAAAAGGAAGTGATAGCTTATATGGCAGGACAGGGAGATAGTCTGACGCCAGCCCAGCCTTATCGTGATTTTATTGCCCATGTTTTACATCAGGAAGAATTAAATGATGCTACGGCTTATTTTACTGAGATGCTGGGAGATATTGATACCCCGACCACGCCGTTTGATTTAGTGGATGTTCAGGGAGACGGTAGCAATATTATTGAATTAAGAGAGAATGTGCCGGATGAAATTTCAGCACAGCTGCGTGAACTTGCTAAAAACTTGAAACTCAGTCCTGCCGTATTATTCCATACAGCCTGGGCTATGGTGGTTGCTGGATGCAGTGGTCAGGATGATGTAGTCTTCGGTACGGTATTATCGGGACGGTTACAGGGGTTGGTTGGTGCTGAGAACATGATGGGCATGTTTATTAATACTTTGCCTGTGCGTGTTAAACTTGAAGATAATAGTGTTATTGCCTTAGTGCGTCAGGTACAACAGGCCTTGCAGGATTTATTACCTTATGAACAGGCATCTCTGGCGTTAGCGCAGCATTGTAGTGCTTTGCAGGGTGATACCCCGTTATTTAGTGCTATGTTTAATTATCGTCATTCTGGTCCAGGCAAAACCTCTGGTGCAAGTGAGGAATTAATTGAGGGAGAAAGTGGCGATGGAATAGCGGTTATTGGCGGACAAGAGCGCAGTAACTATCCTATTTCTCTGTCAGTGGATGATTTCGGTGAAGCGTTTGGTTTAGATTTGCTCATTGATAATATCATCAGTCCTGAGCGCGTTATCGGTTATATGCAAACCGCACTTGCTTCTTTAGTGGACTGTTTAGGTTCAGCAACGGAGAAATCAATAAGCGCTTTGACAATTTTGCCAGAAACAGAACTTCATCAGCAGCTAGTACAATGGCATGATATGGCGAAAGACAATAAAAAAGATGAATGCATCCATGATTTATTTGAAGCCCATGTTGAGAATAATCCGGATGCTATTGCTTTGGTGTTTGAAGAAGAAAAGCTGACCTATGGTGAATTAAACGCCAGAGCTAATCAGCTGGCTCATTACTTGATTGAGCAAAGACAGGTGAAACCGGATACTCTGGTAGGTTTGTGTGTAGAGCGCTCATTGAATATGGTGATAGGTCTTTTAGGGATATTAAAAGCCGGTGCTGCCTATGTACCGCTTGATCCCGGTTATCCGGCTGAACGATTAGCTTATATGATCAAGGATGCTGGACTATCTTTGGTATTGACCGAGGGGCATTTACGAAATGCACTACCGGTGAACGATGAACAAACAGAATGTTTGGATGAGCAGGGGTTTTTATCCAATTTAAATGACTATTCAAATAAAAATATCTCAGTGTCTCAAATGGGTTTAAATTCACGAAACCTGGCGTACGTTATATATACTTCAGGATCTACTGGTCAGCCAAAAGGGGTGATGGTGGAGCATCGTTCAGTGGTTCGGTTGGTCATTGATGCGGATTTTATGTCCTTCAACAGTGATACCCGGTTCTTGCAGACGGCATCAGTGTCTTTTGACGCTGCAACTCTGGAATTGTGGGCGCCGTTACTCAATGGTGGTGTTTGTATTTTATATCCTGGGCGTATTCTTGATCTGCAAATACTTAATCGGGTATTGGTGGATGAGCAAGTAAATACCTTGTGGTTGACTACGGCTTTATTTGAGCAGTGGAGTGAGTCACTGCCGGAGTTACCTTTATTGAATTGTGTTGTTACCGGCGGGGAAGTAATGAATCCTCAGGCGGTATTGCGGGCTCAGCGTGATTTATCGCATGTTACTTTAATTAATGCTTATGGTCCGACAGAGAACACTACCTTTACCAGTTGTCATCGTATGGTTCATAAGGACACGCAGGGGATAATACCAATAGGGAAGGCAATTAATGGCACGAGTCTTTATGTGTTAAATGCTAATCAGCATCTATTACCTTTTGGTGTGACCGGAGAGCTATATGTGGGCGGGATCGGACTAGCAAGGGGGTACTTAAACCAGCAAGCACTGACGGATGAAAAATTTATCACCAATCCATTTGGTGAAGGACGTTTATATCGTACCGGAGATTTGGTGCGTTATTTACCTGATCAGCAGCTGACCTTTATTGGTCGGGTAGATAATCAGGTTAAAATCCGTGGTTTTAGAATTGAGCCTGGAGAAATAGAGCAAGCTTTAGTGGCTCATAATGCCGTTAATGCTGCAGCTGTATTGGTGAAAAATAGCGCCAGTGGGGACAAACAGCTGGTTGCTTATGTGGCATCAGCGGATATTGTCCTCGGTGAAGACAAACCCACCGCAGAAATTATCGCTTCACTTAAAGAGCATCTTAAGCAAACAATGCCTGAATACATGATACCATCGGCTTTTGTTTTACTCGATGCCTTGCCGTTAACCATGAATGGTAAAATGGATCGTAAGGCATTGCCTGATCCGGACTGGTTACAGCAACAGACTGAATATCGCGCACCCACGTCTGCAACGGAAATCATACTGGTTTCTATCTGGGCAAAATTATTGAAATTAGAGGCACAGGATATCAGTGTATCAACTAGCTTTTTTGAATTGGGTGGGCATTCATTGTTATTGGTTAAATTGGCTGTTGAGGTACAGACGCAATGGGAACTTTCTGTAGATGTGAAATCTTTCTTTGAACACCAAAGTATTTTAGAATTAAGTTGTTTAATTGATGAAAAAAATAAAATCAGGGCAGCCATTGGCCAAGAAGAGGTTGAAGGAGAAGAAGTATGGGAGCTTTAGATAATAAAAATGTAATTATTTCTGCATAAAGTGAAAGAGGTTGAGGATGTTCCTCAACCTCATTTTGAGAATGTCGGGTTATTAATTGACGATGTTTCTTTCTAAGCGGGCCTTTCTGTGATATTTCTAATACCCATAAGAGGGGCGGATTATTTGTTTAAGAAAAATCATCTTGTGGTTGGCAAGATGATTTATCGAATGATTTAAGTTTGTAATACGATAAAATAACTTATAAATGATAGCGGTATAGAGTATATTACTGTGAGTGTTGGGGATATTGTGTTGATCCTATGATTGCTCATTGTTCTTCGTATAATATGTACCTTATGATCGACAATTTCTTGCTGTGTTATATAACTAATGCCGTGAGAAGCCCATATTAGCTCAGGCATGTCCTGAGCTTTTACGCTCTAGTAATACGAACCACTTAAAAATATTGGTATAAGGCATATTTGTAAGTGTCAGCTTTATTAAGCTTGCAGTTTGTCTGTGCATTTTAAATATATATATCCAAAACACTTGGTAATGCAGAAGTTTGTAAGTACAGAACCAGCTATATTCAAGGCATAAAATTTTGCTAATATTAATTTTGTTACAAAATATAATAACGCAGAAGATAGTCGTTTATCGCTTTGCTCAGTTGCTTTACATGAAAAGCCTAGCTTAGCTATGAATCTGCATTCCCAAGTAGCTTGGACATAACCCTAGATTCAATCGTTGAAATTGCGGACAGAGTGGGTGTACGCTCATTCTCGTTCTTACTGATGAATCTAGAATAATTAATCCTGAAAATTCTAGTGCTCGATACACTGATTTTTAGGTTTTATCTATTAAATTTTAGATAAACTTTTTTCAGATAAAAAGACATCGATGAAACGTGGTTTCCACTGTCTTTAAAATAATTCAGTTATGTATGAACATGACAACAAAAATAATTTAATTGTTAAAAATAGTCTTATCGATAATTTTTAATAAATTCAATAAATTTAATCAATTTCATCAGGTAGATATGCTTGATTTTAATGCTTTAAGGTAGTTATAAATGGAAAATAATAATATAAAAGATCAGATTCTTTCACTTATAGATAAAGGCGTATCATTTGATTATAGTGATGATAAATTATTAGTTAAGGGAAATGTTAAAGGGCTAAATGATGAAGATAAAGCCTTTGTGACGACAAACAAAAAAAGAATATTAGCGTACATAAAAAAAGAATCACGAGAGTTGCCGTTAATCGTTAAACAAAATAACCGCAAAGAAATACCACTATCTTTTGCCCAGCAACGCTTATGGATGTTAGATAAAATTGATGGGGGCAGCGCACATTACAATATGCCTGGAGGCCTTAAGTTATCAGGGCAGCTTGATATTGTGGCTGTTGAAAAAGCACTGACTACAATTGTTGAACGCCATGAAGCCTTACGTACTTGTTTTGGAGAAAACAACGACAGTCAGGCGATACAAATCATTCAATCCGCCAGTCTTTTTGATGTCCTTCATTCTGATTTATTGACACTGGAGTCTGAGGCCCGTGAATCTGCACTTAATGATATCATTACCAGGGAATACGACGGTGTTTTTGATTTATGCTGGGATATTATGCTTCGTGCCCATCTGGTTCAATTGGCAGAGCAAGAGTTTGTCTTACTGGTGACCATGCATCATATAGCCTCTGATGGCTGGTCGATGTCTATACTTATTAATGAATTTAGTACCTTGTATACTGCATATGCCCAGGGTGATGAAGAGCCCTTATTACCGTTACACATCCAGTATGCTGATTACGCCTGTTGGCAACGTGACTGGTTACAAGGTGAAGTATTAGATGAGCAGATTGGTTATTGGACTACACAGTTAGCTAACTTACCTATGGTACATAATCTGCCTTTAGATTATGTACGTCCTGAGATACAAACTTTTGTCGGTGATGATTACTTCAGCCATATAAAGCCTGAAGTCAGTAAGCCCCTTAAGGCATTGTGTCAGTCAGGCGATGCGACATTATTTATGGGCATACATGCGGCGTTTTCTGCATTACTTTCACATTATAGCAATGAAACCGATATTGTTATGGGGACGCCAATCGCTAACCGTGAACAGGAGGAAGTGGCTAACCTCATCGGTTTCTTTGTAAACACCTTAGTACTACGCAGTGACTTATCGGATAATCCAAGCTTTAATGCTTTATTACAACAAAGCAAAGACATGTTGCTTGAGGCTTATGCCCATCAGCAAGTGCCGTTTGAACAGATCGTTGAACAATTACAACCTGAGCGTAGTTTACGCCATAGCCCGTTATTCCAGGTGATGTTGATATTACAAAATAACGAAGAGGGGGAATTATCGCTTCCTGGTATATCGTTAGAGGCCGTCGGTCAAGCCAGCACGGTGGCTAAATATGACTTAACCCTGAATGTGACTGAAAGCGATGAAGGTTTGATGCTGGTGTGGCAATATAATATTGACCTATTCAATGCTCTTACCATACAACGTTTGGCCGATAGTTTTGAACGTCTCCTGGACGCTTTAGTTACCACACCTGAAAATAAGGTGTTAACCGCCGAATTACTGAGTGCTGATGAAATACATCAGCAGTTAGTACAATACAATGATACGGCGAAAGATAATGAAAAAGATGAATGCATCCATGATTTATTTGAAGCTCAGGTTGAGAAAGATCCGGATGCAATTGCTCTGGTGTTTGAAGATGAACAGCTGACCTATGGCGAATTAAACGCCAGAGCAAATCAGTTG
>JABSOJ010000348.1 GCA_013216005.1 Alteromonadaceae bacterium
TAATTACGCATCGTATACTTTTTACACTAAAATCGTATAAAAAACATATATATTTTATTAGGTGCGGAATGTCAGAACTATGGGTCTATGGCCGGCAATGTAGTTGCGGATCATATCAGGGATTTGATCGAGCCAAATGATTAGCTATACCAATCAAATAAATAAACGGTTATTCTTATTGGTCTAAATATCTAATACCTGTTGATTTCAATCCCAATAGCCAGTTATTGGGATTGAACAAAGAAGCATGTTTATATATCTTTATATTGGAGTATATTTGTGAATAAGATGACTTCTCACAATAACTGATACTAAATAGATTGAACGGAATCTCTCAATACGAGCTCGGGTATAAACAGGTTTTGTATATTTGATATGTCTTTTTTATAAATATTTTTAAGTATCCACTGAGTGGACATTTTTGCCATATCTGTTATCGGATAATGAATTGTTGAGAGTTGAGGGTATAAATATTCGGTAAAAAAGACATTATCAAATCCAATAAATGAACATTCTTGTGGAATGGCAATGTTATGGTCTCTGGCTCCTTTCATTGCTCCTGAGGCCATTTCATCATTGGCACATGCTACAGCGGTATATGTCAGTTGCTTTTCAATAAAATATGTCATGCCTTCATGACCACTTTTTGTTAAAAAGTCACCTTCGTATAATAATTCTTCGTTATAGTCGATGTTAAATTCGGCTAAAGCTTTTTTATGTCCCTCATGGCGTTCTGTCGCATCCTGCTTTTTTAAAGGTCCTGAAATATAAGCAATATCTTTATGACCTTGTTCAATTAATTGTTTTGTTGCTAAGTAACCACCTAGTATATTGTCTAAATAAAAACATTTTTCTTTCATTTCTGAAATATAACGATTTAATAAAACAAATGGAGTTGATTCATGACTTAATTCGATTAGGTCTTGGTCTGAAATTGCATCAACCAGTAAAATTAAGGCGTCGCATTTACGGTTAACTAAAAAGTCTATACCATATTTTTCACTTTTCTCATCACTGTGTCCTGCGGTGATAATTACATGTTTTCCTGCCGCTCTTAATTGTGTTTCAATACCCGTTAGCATATCACCATAAAAAGGCCCATGTAGTTCTGACACTAAAATGCCGATGCAATCAGTTCTATTTGATGCAAGAGAACGTGCAATTGAATTAGGCCGATAATTTAACTGTTTCATCGCAGCGTTTACTTTGATTTTTGTCTTTTCACTAACATGTTCATGATTGTTTAATACACGTGAAACGGAAGACAAAGAAACACCAGCAAGTTCTGAAACTTCATAAATAGTTGCCATTTTATTCCTTGTTAAAGCTAATTATCGGTGTGTCAGAAAGACATTGTTGTTATTCTAACTGATTACTGTTTTTAGTTCTCTATGAATTTTTTCAACGGTTTTATCATCGAGAATATACCAGCGCATAGCCCACGCAACAAGAATAGATCCTATCGCAGGTAGAAGCGTGAAGGATAATAGTATTCCCTGTATAGTCACTTCGTTTTGTTCCACATCAGCTTGATAACCATAATACGCAAGTAACCAACCCGCGAGTGCACCACCAAATGCGACGCCTAACTTGATGAAAAAAACTACAGCGGAAAAAATCATTCCGTTCATTCGTACCCCTGTTTTCCAATGACCATAATCTATGGTGTCTACCATTTTTGCCCAAAGTAGCGGTGTCGCCATTTGTAAAAAGAAACTCCATAAGAAAAACAAAATAAAGGCGAGGACTATATTTTCTGAACTAACCCAATAACTCATTACGCAGATGCTTGCAGCAATTAATTGTAACGTGATATAAGCTTTTATTTTACATACTCGTTTGGCAAGTTGTTGTGAAAGAGCACAACCTAAAATACTGCCGATCATGCCAAGTGTCATAAAGGTGGTTATGTGTTCTTCAACAGATAAATAATACTTAACGTAGTAAATAGCTAAAGTTGCCCGCAGTACTTGTCCGGTAAGTAAAAACACTCCAACAAGGCATAGTATTCGCCATTGGTCATTTTGCCAAAGTAGCTTTAAGTCTCCTTTATATGAGCTTTCTTTTGATCTTGGTTGATAAATACGTTCTTTCGTTCCGGCAAAACAAAGTAAAAATAATATCACCCCTAAAACACTCATTACTGTCATCGTTGTTTGGTAGCCTTTGGCAGCATCGCCGTTGCCAAACCATTCCACCAGAGGCAAGGTGAAAGCTGCAACTATTAATCCACCCAGCATGCCAAAAACGAATCGGTATGACTGTACTGAGACTCGTTCTTGTGGATCTTCTGTTAAAACACCACCCAAAGCGGAATAGGGAATGTTAATTGCGGTATAGGCGAGCATCAAAAGTATATAGGTAATACTTGCGTAAACGATTTTTCCATTTAGAGAAAAATCTGGGGTAATGAATGTCAGTATACTGATCAAACCAAAAGGTAGTGCGAACCATAATAAATAAGGCCTGAATTGTCCCCAACGTGTTTGCGTTCTGTCGGTTAAATAGCCCATTAATGGATCTGTTACCGCATCAATTAGGCGTACGCCTAAAAATAAGGTTCCGACAATGGCAGGCGGGATACCAACGACATCAGTATAAAAAATTAACAAAAACATCATCACGGTTTGGAAAATGATGTTACTTGCGGTATCTCCTAAACCGTAAGCAATTTTTTCTTTTACTGAAAGCATATAGACCTCAATTGTTTATTTATTGTTGTTTTTATGGTGATGTTTATTGTGATGTTTATTCTGATTTAATGTGACGTTGATTTATTAAATCACGATACGCTGAGCCACTGGTTTTTATGGTTCTTTTTTGTGTTTCATAATCCACATGAACTAGTCCAAATCGTTTGAGATACCCCTCAGCCCATTCAAAATTATCCATTAAACTCCAGGCAAAATATCCGCAAATGTTCACCCCTTGTGCTATTGCATTATTTACAGCGTATAAATGGCTTTGAAAATATTCTACCCGGTCAATATCGTTTACTACACCATCAGTTATAACATCAGGCATAGCTGCACCATTTTCGGTGATATATACAGGGGGCAGGTTATATTTCTCGTTAAGTGATACGAGTAATTCTGTAAATGCTTCCGGGTATATCTCCCAGCCCATATCGGTTAACGGAACATTTAACGGCACTTCTTGTATGAATTGCTCTTTATCGTCACTACGGTAAATAGCTCTGCTGTAGTAGTTTATTCCTAAATAATCGATGGGTTGTGAAATAATGGTTAAATCATTTTCAAAGATCTCCGGTCGTTCTTCTTGCGGAAGTTTGTCCAGTAATTCAGGGTATTCTCCGTCAAGTATTGGTTTTATATACCATTGATTAAAATGATCATCAGCAAGTTGTGCGGCTACAACATCTTCTTTTTTATCGGTTAACGGATAACAAGGTGTAAAGTTGAGTACAATGCCGTTGAGTGTTTCCGGACTATTTTTCTGTAAGACCTGCATTGCCAATCCGTGAGCGAGTAATAGGTGATGTACTGCTTTTTTTCCGTACTCTTTGCCTACCTTGCCTGGGGCATGTAATCCTATTTCGTAGCCTAAATAGGCACTGCAAAAAGGTTCGTTGATTGTTGCATATGAATATACTTTGTTAGCAAATGCCTGAGTGATCAAGTTTACGTAATCTCGGAACATATAGGCTGTTTCACGATTCAGCCAGCCACCGTTATCTTCAATGTGTTGAGGTAAATCCCAGTGGTAAAACGTGACAAATGCTTTTATATTTTTTTCACTTAATTTGTTTAATATTTGAAGATAAAAGTTCACACCGTCCTGGTTTAGCGATCCATCTTGTTTTATTACTCTTGGCCAGGAGATAGAAAAGCGGTAAGCGTCAACACCCAGTGATGCAATCATTTCGATGTCATCATGCCAGTGAGTGAAATGATCACATGCTATATCACCATTTGAGCCATCTTTAATTTTATTTTCTGTGCTACAAAAAGTATCCCAAATAGAGGGTAAACGTTTATCAGCTCCACCTTCTATTTGAAAAGATGACGTTGCTACACCAAAGGTAAATTTTGATGTTTGCATAATAGAATCTTTTGGTAATAATAATTTCATAAATAATAAAACTTCTTTTTATCTCACTGAATACGTATTTGTTGGCAAAGTTAATAATTTATAATCAATAGTTAATTTAAACTGCTAACCTTTATTTTTAACCTATGTTTGGAAGCGCTTCCAAAAAATTTACAATAAGTATTGCATTTCATTTTTAATACGGTAAAAATGTAAGCGCTTCCAGTCGATGTTAGATGTTTATTTGATAAAGATCAATAGATCTGACATTCCGCACCCGTTTTTATAATTTTTTTCGAAGACGTTAGGAACATGATCAAGACATTTAGGCTACCAA
>JABSOJ010000349.1 GCA_013216005.1 Alteromonadaceae bacterium
GTTGGGATGATGACTATATGATGAAGGTACTTATGGTTGGGTTGACAATTGGTTAATTAAGACCCGTTTGCCCTGGTATTTCTGATAGATTCTGGAAAACTAATATTAAGCTGTTATAATAAATTTTATAATAGTTTGATAAATTAAAATCACATGAAGCTAAGGTTATGTGATTAGGCAAAGAAATCATAGGTAATATGCATTCACTGATAAATTGAGAATCTTTTACCTAGCCTATATTTGAATTTTCCATTTTCTACCATCAACCTTTATTTATACCTTCCTTGACAAATCATATGTTTAATATAACAATCTCATTGATTAATAGTGACTTACGCCAGTTCAACTTGGCATTAGTGCTAAATCATTTAAACTTGCTTTCATAATATTAACTACCTTTTCTAACACCATTTCTTTATTACTGTCTATAAAAAAGTGATTTCCGGGGACTAAATGTACATCAGCAGTAGTTGTAAAAAGTTCATCCCAGCAATTAAGCTGTAATAAGCTGATATCTTCATCATTATCACCGCCCAGTACAGAAATAGGACAGTTAAATATTGTTTTACCAGCATAACAATATTTATGTGCTATCTCAAAATCGGCTCTGAGTAATGGAAGAAAGATTTCCATTAATTCTTTATTTTCTAATACCCCCTCAGGAGTGCCACTTAATTCTTTAAGTTCAGTAATAAATTCGTCCTGTGGTAAGTGGTAGGTTGGCTTTTTGTCAGACTTAATATGCGGACCTTTGCTACCTGACGCAATAAAATGTTTCGGTTGAGGAAAATTTAACATTTTTAGCTGGTTCATAAGTTCAAAGGCAATTCGACTGCCTAAACTGTGGCCAAATAAAACGTAAGGTTTATTTAAAAGTCTAGGAAAGATTTTCATTAAGTCGCTTATTAAAATATTCATATCAGAATAAGCAGGCTCAAACATGCGTGCCCCTCGCCCAGGCGCTTGAACTATGACCAATTCTACATTATCAGGAAGGTCTTTGGCCCAAGAAATAAACGTTGAAGGACTTCCTCCGGCGTAAGGAAAACAAATCAATCTTATATCGGCATTGGCATTGGGTTTTGGTATAACAAACCATTTATTTAGCATTATTATATTCTTTAATTGTGTGATTTTCGAACCAATAATATCATTGTAAAACGCTAATAAAAACAGTTAAATTAGAAATAAAACAAGCTAGCAGTCAAAATCTCGCTAGCTTCTACTCTTAAGTGATATCTGTATTATTTTGGCTCTGTTCCATCTAATTGTTGTCTATACTTATAAGTGAGCATAACTCATTGAGGTTAAAGGCAATGAATACAAAATCATTTGTAAGTAAGCTTAACCAGATAACAAGGGCACTTTTATCGATGACACCAGCCCAAAGAGAGGTAGTTCACCAGTCAATACAAGCATCTTGCACTGAAATTACTATGGATGAGCTTATTCAACCACTTTTCAACGTTTTATCTCAGTGTCCGCATTGTCAATCTACCCATTTAAAAAAATGGGGTAAATCAGGAGTAATACAACGATATCGTTGTAAAGCTTGCCGCAAGACCTTTAATAATAAGACTGATACGCCTTTGGCTAGGTTACATAAACCCCATATTTGGGAAGAATATGCGCATTGTATGGTACTAAAATTAGGCTCTGTTGTAGATAATTGTTGTCCCTTCAAATGGAATTAAACTCAACCCTTATATCTAGGACTCTGTGACTAATTCTCGTTAAAAAACCAATTTATCGCCTAACCCTTTAAAAATAGGGGATTCATCGAGGGACAACAGTATTATGGAACAGAGCCTAAAATTAACACTTAGAGAAGCGGCCTCTATTTGTCACATAAACCTTAAAACGGCATTTTTGTGGCGTCATCGCTTTCTCATGGCGCAAGCGGGACAAAATCAAGATAAACTCTCAGGTATTATCGAGGTCGACGAGTTTTTTTTAGCCTATTCAGAAAAAGGCAACAAAAAGCTAGTAAGTGATAGAAAAGCAAGAAAGCGAGGAGCTAATATTGATAAAAGAACTAAAGCTGGGCAAGTCGTGGTTCTGTTATCGATAGATCGTAGTAACCATATGATAAATCCAATTTTATCTGCCGATAATACCGCTGAAATATCTGCCAATTTAGCACCACATTTAACCGAAAACTCCGTATTATGCAGCGATGGTTCTTGGGCATACGTGACCATTGCTAAAAAAGCAAATTGTGATCATAAACGCCTAGTAAATGGTAAAAAAAGAGTGTTAGACAAGGTTTATCACATTCAAACGGTTAATGGTGCAATAGCTCATTTTAAGGGCTGGATTAATGGAAAAATGAAAGGTGTCGCAACAAAGTATTTATCTCATTATCTTGCTTGGTTTAAGGAAACTTACGCAAAGCTGGATTTTCAACAGATATTAAGAGCAGCTTATGGGTGACAACAATATTATGGAACAGAGCCAAAGGAAAGCATGTTTGCTGAAAATAGCGGTGTATTTGGCTTAATATGCGAGCTGAACGGGATAGCAATAGGATCAGCAATCTACTTTTATAATTATTCTACCTGGTTAGCAAAACCTGTTTTATATCTTGAAGATTTGTATGTTTCACCACAATTTCGAGGAAAAGGTGCAGGTGTTAAATTATTGCAAGTACTCGCAAAAATTGCACTTGAGAATAACTGTGCCCGATTTGAATGGAGTTGTCTGGATTGGAATACACCAGCAAGAGATTTTTATCACTCGTTAGGCGCGCAGGCGCAGGAAGAATGGGTGAGATATCGTATGTCAGGGCAGACGTTGATAGATTTTGCGAATATTGATAGCGATATTTGTCTGAGGTAATATTTTAGCACGAAGCAGGAGGACTGCTTCGTTCCATAATATGCTTGTTAAGATTAAGGACCACAGATCCCAAAAGCTAAATTATAACCAAAAGCTTTCACCAGAGTAACCCAATCATTGCAATTAATTAGATTGTAGCTGATTTTTAATTTAATTGATGACGGCAAGTTTAGCAAGACGGTAATATCCCAAATTTCATTGTCGTCTAAATTTAAATTTGTTAACGAAGTTAGGTTTGATAAAGCTGAAATATCGATAATTTGGTTGTTGCTTAAATTTAATATCATTAATGACGTTAGGTTTGCTAAAACTGAGATATCGTTAATTTGATTGTCAGCTGCATCTAAATAGGTCAATAAAGTTAGGTTTGATAAGTCTGAAATATCACTAACAGAAGTGTCATATAAAAATAACTTGGTTAATAACGTTAAGTTCGCTAAAGATGATATATCGTTAATTTGACTGCCACGCAATGACAATTCTGTTAATAATGTGAAGTTTGAGAGCACAGTAATGTCACTCACCAGATCTAATCCCAAATGTAATTCAGTTAATCTGACGTTCCGCACATAAAGCTGAGATTTAAAATCTGAGTTGATTTTCAGTAAAAATGGCATCAGATTTTAAATAGCGTCGCCTAATAATTACGCATCGTATACTTTTTACACTAAAATCGTATAAAAAACGGCACTGACCATATAGGCTAAATTAGGGTTACAGTTCAACAATGTTTTATGTTAATTTACATGAGTTCAAACCTACACAGGCTATGGACTGTATCAACTTAAACATGATAATACACAAATATGAACTGTTACCCGGTTTGATTGGTGCCCATTAAGCCATTCATTGAGATATTTGTGATCACCAGGTTTGGCGACAAATAAATAGTTCATATCACTCTCTAACGTGACTTCGATCATCGGTTGATGCGACATCAAGCCATCACCACAGATCATAAACTTCTGCCGTGGGTGTGCCGAGCGTAAATTTTCAATAAAACGCTTAGCCGCTTTGCTTTCACAGTCTTGTTTTTTGGTGCCATCCGTATTTTTAATCGCTTCAGGCATTACGGGTAATACCTGTTTTTTATCAGGGTGCATAATTGCGCCCTGTAAAACAGCATGACTATAGGTGATCTCGCTTGTTTTGTGCTCTTTGGTTAAACAAGAGCTGCAATTTACATTTTTAGAGCTGTGATATTGAGTGCCATCGATGCTACACATCAGCACGTTAGGCAAAATGGCATATTCCTCTAGGTGTTTGTGCCGTCTTAATCGTTCAAAAAAGTCCTTGAAAATACCAGAGAGTGCTTCGCTGGGAACATCGTCAAGTACACCACGCAATTGATTATCACTGGGAATATCGCTGACATCAAAAATAGTTCTTAGATTATTACGCTGATATTTTTGCTCAAGTCTTTGTTGGAAATGAAGTAATGATGGATCCTGAAAATACATACAGGCAAATGCACTCATCAAGACATCATGTTGACTAAAAACACATTTATTTTGTTGACGATTG
>JABSOJ010000350.1 GCA_013216005.1 Alteromonadaceae bacterium
ACAAATGATTGGATTGATAAATGGAAGACCGTTGTACTAAATAGTGCACAATAAAACTATTGCTGTGACGCTTCCTTACGACGATAGCTCAAGCCAGACAACTGGTACGTTATTACGAATTGCGTTGGCGAATAGAAGAGTTTCATAAAGTATGGAAAACTGATGGAACTCAAGTTGAAAAGCTTCGAATACAGAGCTATAGCAATCTGAAACGAGTAGCCGTTATTCAAGCTTTTATCGCTATAAGGTTAATGCAGTTACAAGATATGGCGAAAAATAAGGAAGTTGCAAAAGAGACTTCATGTGAAACTGTTTTAAGTGAATTATCATGGAAAATTCTTTGGAAAAAAACTGAAAGAAAAATAGCTATTCCTGAAGACCCTCCTTCGGTTTATTGGGCATATTATGCCATTGCGAAGTTAGGTGGATGGCACGATAGTAAAAGAACTGGACGAGTGGGTGTCAAAGCGATGTGGACAGGATGGATTAAGCTTATTGAACTTGTCGAGGCTGTTGAAATAGTTAAACAGCTCAAATTGGAATAAGCTATAACAAAATTATGATCAAGAGACAGCCAGTAACCTGTGCAACTTCCTCAATTGAATAACCCTTTTCAAATAACCGCGATGCACCCTCACGCCTTAAATCATGGTATCTCAAATCTTTAATACCTAATTTATTACGCTCACGTCCAAATCCAGCAGAAACCGACCTTGGGTTATATGGAAATATTAGTTCATCATTTCTGGCTTGTTTTTTAACAATATTAAATGAACCACCTAATAAAGGAACAATCATGTGATTACCTTCTTTTTTTCTCGGGTCTTTCCTGTCACGTACAATAACAGTTTTGTGATCTTCGTTTAAATCTGACCATTTAATACCGCAAACTTCACCAATTCGCATACAAGTTAAAATTGAAAAGTTAAGAATATCGACAAAGGGTATTTTACTGCCTTGTTTATTTTGTCTAATCTGTAGTGATTCAATTAATAGGTCTAATTCTTCAGAAGTGGGGCGGCGTGTTCGTTTTTGGCTTTTGCCGACTAATTTCATTTCAGTTAGTGCTGGCATGGCATCATCAAAAATCTTCCAGTTAGCTTTGATATTAAAAACGGGTAGGGCAATTTTTAATACAGCGCGAAGATAAGTAATGTCATGATAAGTAGTTGCTGGCCCTGCTCCTGCGGCTTGACGTATTTTACAATGCTCTATCAAATCAGAGCTTTTTAGTTCGTCTGTTAATACCTTGGCAATTTCAGAATCTCTCAACATTTGGATTACATAGCGTTTGGTTCTGCCTGTGTTCTCCCATAAATGATGATCGTTATAATAAAGATCCATTAATTCACCAATCGAAACTACTTTGTCTTTTTTGAGAACTCCTTGAAGTTCAATTTCTTCAATACGAAGCCTTGACCAAGTACGGGCTAATTCTTTTTTACTGAATGTTTTATTTTCACGATGTATAATCGCGCCTTCTTTTTGAATAAGAATCCTACAGCGATAACTATATTCGCCATTGGCTTTTTTTCGTTTTTCAATTGTAGAGGATGCCATTATTTTCCTTGTTTTGATCAAATCGTCCAACCCGTCGCGGGGCATATATGGGGCAGTCTATATCGAAACTCAACGGAAGTGCAGGCGACTCAGGGCAGTTCAGGTAAAGTTTAAATGCAAGTGAAACCAAGTGTTACATCAGTAAGTACAGGCTCTTTCGGCAATCACAAGCTATCTGTAGCGCCTATGCTGGATTGGATTTATATTGGCGTAAACAAAGGGGTATGAGTGGTCATGGGGCGTATATGGGGCTCTGGTGAAAATGGGGCTCTTTTGAAGGCGTCCCATTTATAGAATTGAATTTTTTTTAATCTTTAGATTTACTAAATAACTTGGACATATCAAACGTTATATTTTTATTTTTACCAAAATGTTGTTTTGCTGGAATTTTTATAGCACCGTTAAAAAACTCATATTTCTTTTCATCTTTCAGGCTTTCCATTAGTAATGGTTGATCACTTTGTGGTTTTAGTTGGGCCATGAGTGAAGTGTTAGACGCTTGATAACTTGCAATAACAGAATCTTTCATTTGAATTTGGGTTGCCAGATGTTGAACTTGCATTATTGTTGTGTGGTAGGCATGCATTTCTTGTTGTGTTAAAGACTTTTCTGGTGGTAATATTTCTACGTAGGGAAGTTGCAAATATTGATAAAATAAATGCTCTATTTTTATCAGTAATTCGTTATTTTTTTCAGGATTAATGATTAAGGCGGTTTGTCCGTAGGTTTGTTCAGTAGATACATTAGCATTTATACCAAGGTTTTTAAGAAACTCACCAAACCACATTAAATATTGTGAACAAATATTTTCATAACCAGAAGGGAAGTTAAACAATTTAATAAATACATTCTCTGAATTAGTCTTGTTTAATTGTATTGTCGTTTCATCTAAATTAAATTTTAAATGTTTGTATGCATTTTCAAATAAAAAGAATAAATTTTCCTCTTCAACCTTGTTGACTTTAATTCCTATTTTAAACGACCATTCTTTTTCAATAAAGGTGTCAGGATTTAATTTGTATAAGTAGTAAGGTTTAATACTATTTATCTCTGTATTTTCCCTAAGTGCTTCATTAAATTCTAATATACTGTAGGGGTTATTCCATTTTGTTAAATCAACAGTCATTTTTAAGGAAAGTATAATATTATTACTTTCTTCATTTTTTTTAATATGGATATTTAAGTTTTCATTAGAATGAATATATTCCCATGAACTATAATATCTAAAGGTATTTGGTATCTCAGAAACCTTTACTTCCAAAAATTTATTTAGCATAAAAGAGGATAATTTATCATCTTTTTTTAGGTATAGTTCGTAACCTTCTATTACGAACATACGATTTTTTTCATATGTAAGTTCTACGTTTCCATCTATTTCAATGAATAAATTATATTGTGTATCAATAAATTTGACTGTCACGTTTTACATCCTCTGTCCTGACCAAACTACACGACCAATTAACTCAATATCAGTCCCATTCAAAAGTTTTTTGTCTATTTCCCATGGTTCGTACATGTTGTTGTCTGAAATTACTTTGATAATGCCGCCCGGCAACATTTGTAATCTTTTTACCAATAAATTGTGATCATGTCGCATTACATAAATACCATCACTTAACCCGTTAAAATTACGGTTTACCATAATCATTGAGCCGCATTTTAATGTGGGATACATGCTGTCACCGTCAACTAACATTAAAAATACATCTTTAGGATTTACACCAATTTCTTTGTTTAACCACTCTGGTTCAAAGCTGATCATATTGGCTTGTTCTTCTACCTCAATTAATGCACCCATACCTGCTGATGCTGAAATTTCATAGAAAGGCAGGTGAATATGAGTGTTTTTTGAGTCCTGTTCTGAGACGTTTTGAATTGCTACCTCTGCTTTTCTAAATGCGCTTGTGGGTATTTTATTGCGACCTCTCCAAGTTCTTATTGTACTTGGTGATACATCAAGAATTCCAGATAACTCACTTATTTTACTGGTTTTTGTTGTTTTAAATAATATTTCTAATTGATCGTCGAAATCTGACATTTTAAATTCCACTAAAAATAATGTTGCAAAGCGTCTCAATCTGTTTTAATATCCATTTGAAACGTTTTGGGACGCACGGTAGCGTAACAAGTCGCTTTGAATTGCTTTTAACAGCAAATAATTACATAGGTGATATATGAATACAAACTTTGCATTACTGGCACGATTTGAAACCCCTGTTATTGAACTTAAACGTGTGTGCGAAGAATTCTTTGGTATTAAACCTAAAACCGCAGAGCAAAAAGTAAAAGGGTGTGATTTTCCTATACCAACTTTTAAGTTACGCGATTCAGAACGCAGCCCGACACTGATAAAAATTAAAGACCTTGCGGCTTATATAGATAAGCGTTATTCGGAAGCTGAAAGCGAATGGCGGAAAGTCCATAACCAATAAAAACTGATTATATATTGAGTTGGTTGAATGAATACAGCAGGACTATAGACAGTTTTGAACTATCAAATAATGAAAGACGTTTATTTCAATACGACAAATGGGGGTTACATGAAAACAGCAACATTTGAACAGTTTTGTAAACACTATGAACTAGACAAAAATGATAAAAACGCAACGACCGAGTATCAAAAATATTTAGATAACTTAGCGTTTACGCAATCACTTTTTAATCAGGATTAGAGAACAGTAATGATCAAAGACATTTACTTTCAACTTGAACAATGGGGTGACGTTGCTATTCAGCAGGATGGCGAAGTTCACCATTTTTCAAATGTAATGTCTTTGGTCTGTTATTTACAAGGCAAGTA
>JABSOJ010000351.1 GCA_013216005.1 Alteromonadaceae bacterium
CTAGTGGGGATTTTGATGAATATTGGAGTTTTCATAAAAAGCAGTCAAAACTACGACTTTATACAAACTTTAATTTGGTGGATGAATAACTAATGATATCCGTCGATTTAAAAGAACTACACCCATTTAATATTTAGAACAGTGCTTATTTCTTCATTTGTTATTTTTGGTACTTCATTTTTTTATCAAACATAATGTTTTCCTTTTTTTTATTGTGCGCTTTATTTAACTGAAGTGGTCAAGTATATCCACGGCCCTGTATTCACACTGAATATCTTTTTATTCACGTATTTTCCGAAAGGTTTTAGGTGGCATGGTGTTTTGAATTAACACTTCTTTAGTAAACCATTGTTCGTTAAAACCAGTGATTTTCATATAACGAGTGATTAATAAAGGGGTTTCCCTCCCCTTTAACTTTGTAAATTCCTGTAGGGCTTGCTGTGATTTTTTAATGTCTTTATAGATATAGTTAATATTGTGTTTTTCTAACTCAGCAACAGCCAATTTGCAATACGGACAAGCTTTTTCTCCATAAATAAATGCTATTACCTCCTCTTGTCCTCTAAAAGACGTTAAATGTTGCTCTATAACCACACCTTCTTTTACTTTGTTAGCTTTTAAAATATTGTTGGCAAAATAGATGCTTCCAATAACTAATAACAAAATTAAAAAAACTTTAGTAAATGTATTAATGTTCATGCTGCTCTCCTGAAATAAGAATATTCATCAATACGGGTGTGCCGGGATACTCAAAAACATTGTATTGAACATCATTAACCCGCAATTCAGTGGTTGTAATTGGAGATGGTGCTGATTGTGCTTTTTCTACTTTATCAAGCGTGTTAATTGTTGAAGCGCAAGTAGATTTTTCAATATACAACCAACCCTTCCATAGACATAAGTCTTTGTTAGTTTTGTTCTTTATAACTTGATAAATAGACATTTATTTTCCTTACTTACCCTAAAAGGGCTAAATTTATCGCCATTTCTGCTCTAACTACCAAAAACAAATAAAGTCCCCGTGTTTTAAACTAACAATCAGTTAAGTGTTGTTGGTTTCTTTCTGAGTACTGAATTCGTATTTACAATCAGGGTATGGGCTGCACCTTACCTGACTTGCTTCATCGTTAAACTTTTGAAGTTGTGCAATAGTGATTTGTTGCGACTTAATGAATATCGTAGTAGACGTAAAGTTAATAGGTGACGAGTGTTGTACGCTAGTATTCATTTCCTTTAATACATCGTTGTTATTAATTGTAGAAGCTTGAGTAAAGGTAAATACAACAGTTGCTACGAAAGCTAAAATACTGATTGAAAGGTTTTTCATTTTATCACCTGTTTTGTTTGTTATTTGTTTGCGTTTTGAAGTTGAATCTATCATTGCTTTTTGGGCTTTATAAAACTTTATGAAGGAACGGATAAAATCTAATAAATAAATCATCAAAAGCTTTATAAAATCTTACAAAAGATAATAATATTCATACCATGTTGATTTTATTGAAATATTATGTAGATTAGGATGGTGGCATTTCGCCATCAATAGATGAATGAATAATAAAGTTAAATAAATGACGGCACATTATTTGGTGAAAGAGTGGTATTTTTGCCAGCAAGAAAGTGAACTAATATTTTGCAAGGAAAATCAAAGGTTATATGTCTCATTCGATCACCTTGAATCCTCGGTCATGATCAATTTTATTCGTCATACCGGTGAAGTTATTTCAAAGACAACAAAAAGATTACAACAACAGGCGATTGATTTACTCGCCCATTTATCTTCCTCTCAAGTTATTTCTGCACTCAACATCTGTAGCACTAACATCAAGCATTAGTCTAAGCATAGTTATTATTTAATTATCAATCAAATGTTAGCTCCCCCGCAAATAAAGTGTAAATGACTATAGGTGGATTTTCACAGAAGCATTGAGTTGGAAAAACAGTTGTGCTTTCGCCTTTACAATTTATCTAAGCCATGAATTGCTTATACGCACCGATGTTAAACGAACTGGAGGTAACGTTTCCTCAGTATTTGAAGATGCGGGTACTTTGGGAAGCAACCGACCCATTAACAGTTAAAGCTGAGCATACTCCGGCACAAATGTGTAAAGTAACGAAAGAATAGAGAGATGAATTGGATAAACTTAAATGAAATGCTTGATAAGCTTTCAATAATTTTTGGTTAACTTGGTTAAAGAGAGGATATTAAAATATTATTAATGGGTTACGCCCTTGGTTAACCCATTTGTATATTCCGCCCAAAAGTACAAAAAACACCAGCCTTATCAGTCAAACAACGATGAATGTAATTGCTTAACCACTGCATTCGAATCAGCTTCAGGAACAAGAAAACAAAGGTTATTCGTACTGGCACCCTGGCAAATCATCCGTATATTAAACCCGTTTATTTTTTCAAAAACTTTACGGCTGATGCATTTTGCTACATTTAAACCATTACCTATTACTGCAACGAGTGATAATCCATATTCGACCGATACTTCACAAAGCTGTTCAAGTTCTTCTATTACAGCACTGGTAATTAACGATTGAGTTAAACTGGCATGATTGTCAAACGTTAATGCCACACTTATTTCACTTGTGGTGATCAAATCAATACTAAGATCATGCTTGGCTAAAATGTCAAAAACTTTCGCCAAAAAACCTTTAGAATGTAACATTTCCGGGCTTTTAATCGTTAGCAACGTTTGCTCTCTTCTAAGTGCAATAGAACGATACGTCGGGTTTGACTCAACCTTTTTCTGAATGCGGGTACCACCTTTATCAGGCTCTTTGCTCGAACCAACGAACACGGGTATATTTTGTCGCATCGCAGGAATGAGTGTTGACTGGTGTAAAATCTTCGCTCCAAAAGTTGCCATTTCAGCCGCTTCACCAAAGCTAATTTCTTTAATTGCTCTTGCTTGATCTGTAATTCTGGGATCTGTAGTAAAAATACCAACTACATCTGTCCAAATAGCCAAATCATCCGCGTTAAGTGCTTCAGCAAGTAATGCGGCACTATAATCTGAACCACCGCGTCCTAACGTTGTAGTCTGTTCCAAGTCATCTTGCCCAATAAACCCTTGAGTAACAATGACATTAGTAGCCAACTTAGGTACCAGCAATTCAACAGCTTTGCTTTTTAATCGTGCAATGTCGACGACGGCTTTTCCATGCACACTATTAGTTTTCATGACCTGACGCACATCAAAACATACACTTGTTATACCTAAACTACGTAAAACTTCAGTAAAAAGTAACGAACTTATCTGCTCACCATAAGATAGAATTGCATCTGTAGTTTTTGCAGTATGTTGTTCTGATTGATTAATTGCATGCTCGGCTAATTCACTCAGTAAAATATCTACCTGCTCATTCAACCAATGTTCGTTATCAAGATTTTCTGTGATATTAAATTGAATAACTTTAATTTTTTCAATGATATTCTGCTGTTCATCTTGCCCAACATTGGCTTGACTGAGACGTACTAAATGATTGGTAACACCAGCACTTGCAGAAACGATGACGACTCTGGTTGCAGGATCATTTTTAATGATATTCGCACAACGTAACATTGCCTGAAAATTAGCAACACTTGTGCCACCAAATTTAGCAACGGTTAATTTAGTCTGGGTCATATAATTTGTTATAGATTTAGTCATGGACATAAAAGTATCCTCCATTTTCAACAGGGGAATAAAAAGTTCGAGCACCTATATTGATTAAAAACTCCTTTTCTGGTGCTGAGTTTTCATTAGGTACTAGAGCTAAGTCTGGAGAGGCTTGGTAAATTGACATTTCTTTTCCTTATTTAGCCTAAAAAGAGCAGAATTAATCGCTGTTTCTTCTCTAGCTACCCAAATAAGGTGCGTCCCCGTGTTTTAAACTAACAATCAGTGATTAAGTGTTGTTAGTCTCTTTCTGAGTGCCGAATTCGTATTTACAACCAGGGTATGGGCTACAACGTACCTGACTTGCTTCATCGTTAAAATGTTGAAGTTGTGCAATAGTGATGAGAGGCGAGTTAATGAATAAAGCAGTAGACGTAAAGTTAATAGATGCAACGTGTTGTACGCCGGACTTCATTTCCTTATTGCTAAATTGGTATTTACAACCAGGATATGGGCTGCACCTTACACGACTTACTTCATCGTTAAAATTTTGAAGTTGTGCAATAGTGATGAAAGACGAGTTAACAGGTGTCGAATGTTGTACGCTGGATTTCACTTCCTTTAATACATCGTTGTTATCTATTGTAGAAGCTTGAGTAGAGATAAATACAGAAGTTGCTACGAAAGCTAATAGTTTGATTGAAACGTTTTTCATTTTATCACCTGTTATGTTTAATATTTGTTTGCGTTT
>JABSOJ010000352.1 GCA_013216005.1 Alteromonadaceae bacterium
AATTCCAACAATATTAAAAAAGCCAAAAATATAAACGGTAAATTGGTTGAAAATGGTCATATTTCGACAGCCTAGCTACGGGCTGCGTGCATCTCAAATAACTAACCGCCAACAAATTTAACTTTAAAGCCATTTTTTTCTAATACCTGTTTGATCACATCACGTTTGTCGCCCTGTATTTCAATAACTTCGTCAACAACGCTACCGCCTGTGCCACAGGTTTTTTTCAATTTTTTTGCCAGTTCTTTAAGGGCTTTTGTGTCTAAGCCTAAACCTGCGATGGTAATTACCCCTTTGCCTTTTCGACCTTTAGTTTCACGGCGGACACGGGCAAATCCGTCTGAAGGAGTAACCGTTTTTGTTTTTTCCTGCGGTGAAATTCGGCCCAATCCGGTTGAGTAGACAAGTTGAGAGTTGTTATCTTGCATTGCAATGCCACGTGTAAATATCGAAAAAGAATATTCAGCAAAATGCGTCATTTAGTTGATGTTGTCAACTTAATCATTAAATTGATTGGAATTAATCCGGTTAATGGAATAAATTGATGTATTAACATCTCCTCAACAGAAAAATCGATTTATGCAGTTACCTAATTTAAAGCATCTCCAATATTTATTAGCTTTACATCAACACCAACATTTTCTTCGTGCAGCTCAGGCATCTTTTGTCAGTCAGTCTACGTTAAGTAGTGCCATATTAAAGCTTGAAGAACTGTTGGGTTGCCAATTAATAGAACGGGACCACAAAGCGTTTATATTCACTGTTCAAGGTGAAGAAGTGGTTAAGTTATCACGGCAATTGCTGGTATCAGCCAATGAAATGGTCGATTATGCCCAGCAACAAGGTGATCCTGATTCCGGTAGCCTTCGTATTGGTTGTATTCCTACTATTGCGCCATTTTTGTTAACAGATTTGGTACAAAAATATCAGCAAGCGCACCCATCACTTTCTCTTTTTCTACGTGAAGATACCACTGAAAATTTATTGATGATGTTATCGAAAGGAGAAATTGATACCGCAATTTTGGCGCTGCCCGTTGTTCAACATCAATTTAAAAGTAAAGTGCTGGGTAAAGATGTTTTCTATGTTGCCGGTGATGAAAATCTCATTAATAAATTTAAAGATAATTTCGATTATCAGCAGCTACCTGATGAAAGTATTTTTTTATTATCACAAGAGCACTGTTTAACCGAACATTCGGTTTCTGCTTGTCACATTGCCGATCAAAGTAAAGTGAATAGCTTTTCAGCGTCGAGTATTGCAACTTTGGTGCAAATGACCGCTTTTCATCGTGGCATAACCTTTTTACCGGAAATGGCAGTGAATAAAGGGGTAGGTATTGCTGAGGGGATAGCTTTCGCACGCATGGATGGTGCAGCGTACAGAGAAATTGGGTTGTTATGGCGTAAGACGAGTACACGACAACAGACATTCTTTAAACTTGCTGAAATTTTGGAATTTATTATCAGTATGAAAAATAATTAAAAATAAACTCAACTTAATTCAAACTATTTTCTGACCTGACACTACATTAATGGCTCTGTTCCATAATACTGTTGTCCCTCGATGAATCCCCTATTTTTAAAGGGTTAGGCGATAAATTTGTTTTTTAACGAGAATTAGTCACAGAGTCCTAGATATAAGGGTTGAGTTTAATTCCATTTGAAGGGACAACAATTATCTACAACAGAGCCACATTAATAGTATTGAAACAGATTAAACCAAAATATTAAAACCAAAGAGCTAAACATTTAACGGTGAAATTAACAGTAAAAGTGGCACTGACCATATAGGCTAAATTAGGGTTACAGTTCAACAATGTTTGCTGTTAATTTACATGAGTTCAAACCTATACAGGCTATGGACTGTATCAACTTAAACATGATAATAAACAAATATGAAGTGTTACCCGGTTTGATTGGTGCCGTAAAAGTTAATAGCAAAATTAATATTTAAAACTGATAGCAAAAATAAAAATAGGAATACATGTGTTTGAACGAAGCGATGAAACGCTGGTAAAACAGGCGCTGAAGGGCAAAAAGTCTGCTTGGGTAACTTTAGTGAAACGATATGAGAAAAACTTATACAACTACACCTTACGCATGGTGAGTAATCCTGACGATGCAATGGATTTGATGCAGGATGTATTTGTAGCTGTTTTTCGAAATTTGTCATCCTTTAGAGGAGATAGTCCATTTAAAGGTTGGTTATTTAAAATAGCGCATTATCGTTGCATTGAACATTATCGTCGTAAGCGGCCAACTCAGTCGTTAGATGATGCTCCTGAACAGTTTGATGATTCAGGTGATATTTGTCCTGAGTATCAATTAGCTCAGGGGCAGCAAGCCAGCGAATTAAAACAGGCGATTCATACTTTGCCGTTTAACCAGAAGGTGATAGTTGAATTGAAATTTTTTCAGCAATGTACTTTTGATGATATTGCTACTCAGTTGGGAATTTCGACTAATACGGCTAAATCCCGTTTGTATAGTGCATTGGATAAATTAAAAAATCATTTGGAGGTCGATTATGTCTGATAAAGATAAATCAACGAATGAAAGAGCCAGCAATAGAAATGCTGAGCAAGAACAAGGTTTTTCAGATTGGCTGGACGGAAAATTATCAGCGTCAGAAGGTCAGGATTTACAAAACAAGATAGAGCAAAATGCAGAGCTTTCGTTAAGTGCAGAGACTTCAGTAAATAAAGATCATTCGGAAAATAAAGAGCCTTCGGAAAATGAAAAAGCGGAGCAATTATTGCTCCAAAGAATGAAAACAGCTAAATATGTTGCTCACCAAGCCGAAATTTTACCAGAGCAGGAAGTCCCCAAATGGGACAGAGCTGCAAGCTTTGTCAGTGACAAAGAACCTTGGTGGCAATGGCGTGCTTTACCCGCTATGTCGATGGCTTTTTCAATATTTGCAATAGGATTAGTTTTATTCAGAGTTGAATTAGTTCTTCAACCGGAAGGACTTATGTTGAGCTTCGGTAATACAAATTCAGTCGCTGAACAAGCCCAGTACACGGCTTTGGTTAATGAAGAGGTTGAAAGACAAGTTGATCAAAAGCTAAAAGAGTTTGCCAGTGAGCAACAGGTGATTTTAGCCAATTATGCTGCTGATATTAAGGTGAAACAGCAAGATAATAACTTACAGTTGGCCAGTTACATTATGGGAGCATCTAGGCAGGAGCGAAAAGAGGATATGACTGATTTTATCGGCTACTACAATGAGCAGCGCAAAGATGAACAGTTCGACCAGAAAATTAAATTTAACCAGCTTGAAAGAGCTATAAAAACCATTAATTCAACAGGTAAGCAGTATAAAGTAATACCCGCTAACTTGATTATTAAGGAGTAACAAAGAATGAAAAAATCAGCATTATTATTTCCAGGCGTCCTATTAGCTACAGCGGTTAGTTCAACAGTTTTTGCCAGTGATTATTCCGCCATGTATAAACAGCTTAATATAATGAGTAATATTATTGAGTCTTCAGTGGGGGAATCTAATCGAAAAGGCAACTCAAAAATTTCAAACATTTCTTCTACTTACCTAAAAGGACAAGGCATTGTATTTACAATAAATACAGGATCTAAATCAAGACGCTGGACTGATTTTAATTTTGGCAGATCAGAAATGCCAGTACCTCCAGTACCTCCTGTAGCGCCTGACGTATCATTTGATGATGAAGATTCATTTGAGTTAGATATACATGAAACTGTATCTGAAGCGATGGAATCTGCGTCTCAAGGATGGGAAAGAGCAATTGAAGTGTTACAGAGTTCACGGGAAGAATTTCGTGATTTACGTGAGCAGAAAAGAGAATTGTCTTACGATGCCAGAGATGTTGCACGAGAAAAACGTGATTTATCGTACCAACTTAAACGTGCCGATGACGAGTCAAAAAAAGAATTAGAAGCAGAATTGAAAAAGCTGAATGAAAAGAATTCACTCTTTCAAGAGGCTAGAAAAGCAATTGAGACTAAAATTACTGAATTGAGAAAAAAACAGCATCAAAAAGCGAAAGAGAAATTAGTTGAAAGAACGGCATATTATAAGTCAATCACCACTGTTTTAGCTGAAACTTTATGCTCTTACGGTAACGGGTTGAAAGCACTGCCTAGAAATGAAAATGTCAGTGTTATTTTGAAATCAGCGGGGGAGAGAAACGATCGCCGGTATAAAGATAAGATCTTTGTATTCAGTAAAAAAGATATCAGTGCTTGTACTATGGATAAAATAGATGCAGATCAGTTATTAGCTAAAGGTAATGGATATCAGTTTTAACCTACATTCCGTACAATTTTATAAAAAATAAATAATTAAAAATAACCTTAATAACATGTAGTTAAGCGGA
>JABSOJ010000353.1 GCA_013216005.1 Alteromonadaceae bacterium
AATCTACTCATCCTTCTACTTTACAGCTTTACCCAAAACGCAGCAAGCTGCGGGGAATTAAACCCCAAGAGATTAAACCTTGACCTAGAAAACGTCCTAATAAAATTTCGGCTCTGGTAGCCCGTAATGAAATAAACCTTAACGTGCCGCGGGTACGATCAGTACACGTTTGATCACTTGACGCTATTAATGAAAACATAGGAAATGAATACACCGCCAACACCCAATAAACAATTAATTCAGGTACCGGCCATTTTAATAACTTGTCCATTCCTTCAGCGCTAAGTAACATATAGCCTATAGTTTGAGTGCTTTTGGATGCCACATATTCAACGGCTGAGCCAATCGCGTAATATAGAATAAAAGACCAAACGGTTACAAATGCGGCTAATGCCAGAGCACCCCGTTTAGTCATAAATAATCGAACGAGTTCAAATTTAGCTAAACACCAAATTCGCTGTATACCTTGCAGTTCCAGCATTTATCATTCCTGTATGTTGGATTAATACCAATTGGATTAAATAACCATTGAGCTAATTATTATTACTTACCGATCTCAGGTTACTTATAATAACTCAAAGAATGAACAAATCTATCGTCAAACATCCATACTTTGTAAAAATTTATGACACTCTATTTCCAGAAGACTGTCGACTTTAAGTGGATGCCTGACTTTATTCCACGCAATTACTTTTCCGCCAATATTCAATTTAATAAATTGCTTAATCGGTTTGTCCAAATTTAAAAAATTAACCAAATCTTGATAACTGTCCGGCATACTTATATCGATAACCAACAAATCATCACTACGTCCATTGAAATAATTTTCAATACCCTGCTGATGCTGTTTATAACATTCAGTTAAGAAATCATCCTGCGTAATATTTGCAAGACTGAATGAGCGGTACAATGTGGAAAAAGTACTTTTATAGCAACGTTTCAATGTAGGATTAAATCCACCATCAAAACAGGTTAATTTAACAAACATACGTTGTAATAATTGACGAATTGAGGGTAACCACAAATCTAACGAACGCTGTAAATAAATAAATCTGGCATTTGGATAAATCTTATCCAGCATCTGGTAATCGCAAAAAACAGGCGTATCAGCAATAACTTCAGCGGTGATCATACAATCTTCAGTATAAGCCGTATGAGCAACTGAATAACCTAATTCGAGCATTTCTACACAGAGACTGGTAGTACCTGTACGTGGTAAACTAATAATAAATATTTTTGTCATCGTTATCCATTCACAATAAAAGGTCTGTAAAAGACCCAAAAAAAACCTTCATAAAAACCTTCAAACTAAACCTTCTAACCAAACCTTCAAACAACCTCTAACAACGAAAGGAAAATAAAGCGGAGGATATTAAACGAAAAGAATGATAGTTGCTATACCTTAAACGTAACATTGAATAACATTCTGACGGTAGACAAACGAACAAATAGTCTGTTTAATCTTTGCAAAGAAAAATAACAATACAAATGGCTATCTAAATTGATAGCTAATATCATTTTAGGAAACATTTAACTCATGAAAAAATCACTTTTATTTAGTGCAATGGCAACAGCACTATTGATTTCTGGGTGTGATGATAATAAATCGTCAACATCGTCTGAACCTTCATCTAAAAAGACTTCAGTAACAACAACGCACGCTCAAGTTAAACAAGAAAATTTAACGGAGTTATACCAGCAAGCGACTAAGATACTTTTTGGTAAAAGAGCCTTGTCTGCAACACTTTACGGATTATCTGAAAGTGATGTTGGTAGCTATTATTCTAATCAAATGGAAAATTTCAATCCTGAAAAGGAATCGGCCCTGCGAGCAGAACTAAAGCAATTATCAGAAAAAATAACAAATGCGCCATTAACGTCAACTTTACAAGCCGACAAAGATACTCAGCTAGTTATGGCAAGTTTAACGCGTTATTTTGCCGGACATCCAAAGTTTTCAATTGGCTATATTGATACATGGATGGGTATGTCACCCTTTATAGTCAATCAAATAAATGGTCCGTTAATTACTATTCCCCGCTATATGCAAAGCGACCAAAAAATTAGCAATGAAAAAGACGCTCAAGATTATATTGAACGGCTCGCCCAATTTGACCAATTAATTACAAGTATTGAAGCAAAATTAGCAGCAGATGTGGCTCAAAATTGGATCCCGCCAAAAGTTACCTTGACTGGCGCGATTCGTTATTTAGAAGGTTTTATTTCTTCCGAACCGGCAAATCACCCTTTAGTTACTGCTTTTGTTGAAAAAATAAATAAAATTGAAAACTTATCGCAAGTACAAAAACAACAATACATTTCACAAGCTGTTAAAACAGTTAAAGATGTTGTTTATCCCGCCTATCAATCTGTCACAAAAACAACCCAAAACTTGATGAGCAAGGCAAGAAAAGAATCTGGAATTTGGGCACAACCTAATGGCGCAGAATATTATCAGGATGCGATCCGTCAACTTGGCGATAGTGATTTAACGGCTGATAATATTCATGATTTAGGCTTGAGTGAAGTAAAACGTATCAGCGAACAAATGAATGAAATTTTGATTGCTCAAGGGTATAAAACGGGTACTGTTGGTCAACGCATGGTGTCGTTGAATGAAGAATCTCGATTTTTATATGCCGATTCTGATACAGGTAGAGCCGAACTGTTAAAAGACTTAAACGGTTATATCAGTGAAATCAGTCAAAAAATGACGGGATTATTTAAAACTAAACCTTCCTACAAAGTGGAAGTCCGCGCTTTCGCTGTAGAAGTTCAAGACGGCGCTCCGGGAGGAGAATATACACCTCCTTCTGTTGATGGAAGTAAACCGGGAATTTATTGGATAAATTTACGCGACATGAAAGCAAATCCTAAATTCAGTTTAAAAACGTTAACTTACCACGAAGCCAATCCCGGACATCATTGGCAAATAGCACTGAATATGGAACAAGACGAACTCCCTTTTTTAAGACGTATTGCTCCATATAATGCTTATACAGAAGGTTGGGCGCTTTATTCCGAACAAGTTGCCGAAGAAATGGGGTTATACAAGGATGATCCCTTTGGCAACTTGGGTCGTTTACAAGCCGAGTTATTTCGTGCAGTTCGTTTAGTTGTAGATACCGGATTACACCACAAACGCTGGACTCGCGAAGAAGCGATTCAATATATGGCTGATAAACTAGGCTCTGCTGAATCTGACGTTATTGCTGAAATTGAACGTTATATGACCTGGCCCGGACAAGCTTTAGGCTATAAGTTAGGTATGCTGAAAATTCTTTCTTTGAGAAAATACGCGAAAGAAATTCTGGGCGATAAATTTGATTTAGCATCATTCCATGATCTAGTACTTCTAGGTGGTGCAGTTCCTATGACTGTACTGGAACGCAATGTTAATGCCTGGATTGAAACACAAAAATAATTCAAGCATTAGCCGTAGCTGTGGTTATATAAAGCTGTAGTAACTGTCTGGTTTTGACAAAAATATATATTTAATTAGGTCAAAACCAGATATTCAATACATGTATCCCCTACCCGGCTGTACTAATACTATTTGACATATTATTGTTCAATAAGCGACTGTAAACCTATTCCCTTTAAACCTATTTCCTTTAAACCTAGGAAATTCAGCTTCATCGATTAACGCGACAGAGAAATCTTCCATAGAAATCTTTGAAATACCTTCAGCATCAATCAGCAACTCGTCATTTCCCAAGCGAAAATTACCCGTACGTTCGCCAGGCGCCAGCAAAGCAGGCGGACATAGGTACGTCCAATCTACAAGGGTATTACTGCTGCAAACATTAAATTGTGCTACACACGCCAAAGCGATATCTCGCCACGCAGGAGAAACAAAATTAGGATCATCAACAACAAGCGACCCATCAGAATTTGGTACCGTTAAACTTCCGGCACCACCAACAAGTAATAATCGTACACCGCTTTTCTCAAGTCCTGTCAGCAATGACGTTGTAATTTCTACAAGTTCACTTTCATTCCCCTTTGGTGGACGAGTCGCACTGATCACAAGATCCTGCCCTGTACTTAACCTTACGACATCATCAACATTTCCGGCATCACCAACACAAGCTTTAGCTGATGGGTTTAATTCATTAAATCGAGCAGGATTTCTTACAACGGCTGTTACTTCATGTCCACGTGCCAATGCTTCATTTACAACTCTTTTACCAACATTTCCGGCTGAACCAAATACTGTAATACGGGCACCAATCAATCGGGGTATCAATTAGAGTAAAATAATCTAACCTGGATTCGTATAATAAGTGCATAACCCTTGTAAATAACTGATAGCAATATACCTATAGAAATGAAACAAGACTT
>JABSOJ010000354.1 GCA_013216005.1 Alteromonadaceae bacterium
AGGGAAAACCTCATGCACGGAATCGAAGAGGGGCCGTTGGATAAGCTATGCGAAGCCTGCGGCCTACTCTACATAAATCTAAAAAACTACTATTTAGCTCAATTACTATAGGAAATAAAATGAATTTTAAAAAATCAGCTGTTGCCACTTTTGTGGGTATAGCTTTAACTACTACAGCACTAGGTGCTATTGCTGGCTCTACTGGTAATGTATCACATTCATATAAAACGATTGAAAATGTTTTGGCTGTTAAAAGCCAGACAAAAACAGATGTTGCTACTGCGAGTGGCATGAAAAATCAATATGATGCACAGCTAGGTAGAACCACTTTCCAGTGGGCAGGAAAAAAAGTAGCAACACCTGATTTAGGTGCTGTTGCATCAAAGCATCAAGTTGCTTTTGCTGCAGATTTTTATTTGAATAAGTTAACGGGTCTATCTTCAAAAAAATCAGGCATATCAAATGTAGTGCTAGCCAATATTCATGACTTAGGTCGTGGAGCAAGAATTGCTAAATATAAGCAAGAAGTTGCAGGCGTTGAAGTTTTTAATCGTGAATACAATGTCATGATGGACCGTAACTTTAATCTGGTTGCTTCTTCAGGTTATTTTATTGATAAAAAAGTAGCTAAAAAAATGCCTGCAGCAATTAAAGATATGTCTGCTGCGTTTGGTGAAGCGTCTAAAGCCATTACAACGGCTTATACTGCTATCGGGGGAGACAGTGATTCAATAACATTAGCGACTGAAAAGTCTTCTGATAAATATGAGAAGTTTTCCGTTACAAATTCTGATAATTCAAAGCAATTGATTGGCAAGCCAAGAGCTAAAAGAGTATTTTTTGAACATAAAGGAAATTTAGTTGCTGCTCATTACGTAGAAATTGAAACAAGCGCTGCTGATAGTGTTGATTCTGATTCTTTTAGTTACGTTGTATCAGCGAAAACAGGCGAAATTTTATTTAAAAAGAATTTAACCAGTCATGCTGATTTTAACTACCGTTACTATGCAGACGACAATGGTCGACCTTGGGATAGCCCACACGGCAATGTAATTCCAGCACCAGCCGATGCTGATCCAGATCATTGGCAGATCGCAGAATATTTAGAAGCACCAATGATATCAATAAGTCATGGTTCAATCAGCACTATGGATCCCTGGTTAGTTGATTACTCAACAATGACTAAGGGTAACAATGTTTTCGCTTATGTTGATGTAGTTTCTCCTCAAGGTTTTTCAAATGGTGATTACACCGCAGAAACTACCAGAAGCCATACATTTGATTATAAATACAACATCAATGAAGCAGAATATTCAATTAACAACCGTAAAGCTGCGATTGTTAACATGTTCTTGGTTAATAACTTTTTGCATGATGACTATTACGATCATGGTTTTGATGAGGCATCTGGTAATGCTCAGGAATCTAACTATGGCCGTGGTGGTGAAGAAGGCGATTCTCTGAACGTAGAAGTACAAGATAATTCTGGTTATAACAATGCGAATATGTCTACACCGGCAGATGGTTATTCGCCACGTATGCAAATGTTCCTTTGGGATAAAGTATTTGCTGAAAATGGTACGGATTGGGGTATTACGGTAACGTCTCATGCGGATATCGGTTTACTGTTGACAACAATAGGTTCAACTTTTGGTCCTAGCGAATTTGATAATATCGCTGGTAAATTAGTGCGTATTGATGACGGTGACAGTACAGACGGAACCATTAATGATGGCTGTGAAGATGCCGTAAATGCAGAAGCTTTAGCGGGTAATATAGCGGTTATCGACCGTGGTGCATGTGTTTTTGTTACGAAAGTTAGAAATGCTCAAACTGCTGGTGCCATTGCTGTTATTGTTGCAAATAACCGAGATCGTGATAGCGCTATATCTATGGGCGGTAGTGATTATGAAGATATCACTATTCCAAATATGATGATCTCTGAAAATGAGGGGGCGACGTTATATGCTGTAATGGCTGAAGAAGATGTTACTGTTAGCATGTTCAGCCAAGATATATCACGTGCATTTAAAGACAGCTCATGGGATAACGGTACAATTGCTCACGAATGGGGTCATTATATCAGTAACCGTTTAGTGGGTAACAGCTCAGGATTAAGCAGTAATCAAGCTCGTTCAATGGGTGAAGGTTTTGGTGATTTCCACGCATTAATGTTAATGTCTGAAGCTGATGATGCGCTAATGGCAGGTAATGAATTGTTTGCTCTTGGGTATTCTGATTCTCCGTATATCAGAAGCTTTGTAACTGGTATTCGCCAATATCCGTATTCTACTAATATGGAGGTTAATCCATCTACTTTCGCTGATGTTGAAGTGAACCATGAAGTTCATGGCTCTGGTGCTGTTTGGGGTGCAATGTTGTGGGATTCGTACGTCGCTATGATAAATGATGATCGTCATACTTTTGCTGAAGCTAAAAGTTTGATGAAAGATTATTTAGTTGCTGGTTATAAGATGATGCCAATGGCACCAACTTTCACTGAAGGCCGTGATGCCATTTTAGCAGCAGCTTACGCTAATGATGTTGATGACTATAAAGTTATGCTGAAAGCTTTTGCTCGTCGTGGAATGGGACTGGGAGCTACATCTCCAGCACGTTTTTCTGAAGATCATGCGGGTGTAGTTGAATCATATGCAACTGAATTAGATAATTTCTCGGTAGCATCACATTCAATGAATCTGGATTATGAAGGTGCTGATGTTGGATATTGTTCTCAAGATGGTATTTTAGACAAAGGCGAAACGGGCTCAGTTAGTTTCACTGTTAATAACGGTACTAACGGTGCTCTTGCAGCACTTACTGCGACAGTTGTTGTAACTAGTGGTCATGATGTTACGTTTGAAAATGACGGTGTTATCACTTTTAGTGATATGGAAATTTTTGGTTCGGCAACAAGTGCTCCGATAACATTCACCTTGAATGATGCCGGTATTGGTGATGAGTTGGTTCTGGAGTTAACTTACCCTGATTTAGCTNAAGAAGTTCAAGCGGGTGCATATTCAATATCAACCGTTGTAAATATGGATTTTGAACCAATTGCACTTGAAGGTACTTCGCAATATTCTGGTCTAGACAGTCAGGCAACGCTTCATGATTTTGAAGAAAATGTAATGGTAGGTGTTGGTATAGCCGAAGGAACGTTTGGATTAAGAAACTGGGATGCGACAGATTTATATGTTTATGCTCCAAACCATGGTTTTACAACTGATGTTGCCTTTGAAACTAAACCAGTGACTGTTGGTTATGATGGTGATTTCACTATTGGCTGGTGGCATTATTACGATTTAGAAGAGAAGTATGATGGCGCGGTTGTTGAAGTTCGAATCAACGGCGGTGATTGGGCTGATGTGACAGCGATGGGTGGAACATTCGAAGGTTCTGGTTATAGCGATACTATGTATGACTACACAGAAGCCGCAATTGCTGATAGAGAAGCATTTACGGGTGTATATCAAGGAATGGAACAAGTTAATTTTGGTGAATCTTTAAATGGTAACCAGGTTCAGTTCCGTTTCCGTATTGCTTCAGATTCAGGCGCGAATAAAGATGGTTGGTATATTGATGATCTAACATTTTCAAATATAAAAACTGGTCTATTCTCTACCATTGTTGCTGGTGATACTTATGCTTGTGACAATCATAAACCGGTTGCTAGTGTTGATGCTGAACAATCAGTTAACGAAGGTGCAACTGTGAGTTTATCAGTGCAAGCTACTGATAAAAATACTGATGACGTATTAACCTACCGTTGGGACCAAACAGCAGGTACATCAGTATCACTAACTGATGCCGATACGGCAAATGCGAGCTTTACCGCTCCGGAACAAAGTTCGGGTAGTGAAGAGTTAGCGTTCATGGTAACGGTAAGTGATGGTGTTGATTCAGTAACACAATCAGTGACAGTTACTGTTAATAATGTGATACCACCAGTTGTTCAGCCAGTTAAGAAAGCAAGTAGTGGTGGTGGTTCAACAGGTTTACTTGGTTTGTTATTATTACCACTGGCGTTTTTCCGTCGTCGTAAATAATTTTTCAAATTAAGAAATTTTGTAAATTAAGAAGTTTTTTTTAATTAGTGCCTGAACGGAAAGTCTACATGTCTTATTACGTATGGGGTGTAGCTGCTTTTAAAGTTTGAAGATCTT
>JABSOJ010000355.1 GCA_013216005.1 Alteromonadaceae bacterium
ATACAGGCTCTAGACTGTATCAACTTAAACATGACAATACACAAATATGAACTGTTACCCGGTTTGATTGGTGCCCACAATTGATGGTATTGGTTAAATTTTTGCTGAATTCTTCTTTGATGAATTGATTTGTTCTTGCATGATTTTTCCTGTCCGGATTAATTATCAGTGATGCCTGCAATGTATCGTTCCCCACCTAAAAAGTAACGGCAAAGCCACGAATTACCGTGGCTACTAAATTTTAATTAATGAATTATCGAAAAAATCATCGAAAAAATCATCGAAAAAATCATCGAAAAAATCAACGAAAAAATCATCGAATGAATTATCTAATGAATTAGAGAATGACCCATTGAATGTATTTAAGGGGCAAGGGGAGCAAGGAATTTAATTGATTTATAAAGGGTACTAACGGTTCCTTTAGGTGTGGTAATAGTAAATGTCAGCAATCCATTTTCTTCAATACCATCAGCAATATTGCTTAAGGTAAAGATTATACTTTGACCCGGCTTATTTGTATTTCCAACGTTAGCGGATGTGGTGCCTGAAAGTTCTCCAATTGTAGAGGTTATCTCTACCGAGGTACCATTTGGTAATGTTTGTCCGGTTAGATCAGTGAAAGTGAAGCTATATAAATGGCTGCTGTTGTCAGGAAGATCAGGAAGATCAACATTGATAGCGTTAAGGCTATCTACATATATTGTTGAATCTGATTCAAGAAGGTAGCTTGCCTGTGAACCTGACATGATCAGAGTTAAGGCTTTACGTACATGAATTGAATGCTGGTTTGTGGCAGAGCACATGGAACCTTGGCATTGTGGACCATTGAATTTACTGTCAAGATCTGAAAAACTACCGTCATTATTAAAATCTAGGAATTTTTCGCCATTATCGTATAGGAAGTTTTCATTATCATCACGCCAGGCTTCAGGCATATCAATAAAACCAGACGCTTCTGCAATATGTCGTCCAAACCCTGAAGATACGTAAATATCTGAAATTGCAGCACCATCTAAATCATCGAAGGTATTATTACCGTTGGTATCGTAAAAAGTTTCGTGTCCTAACGCGGTTGCCAGAATGGTAATGCGGTGGTCATTGACTCTTGGTTGTGCACTGGTCCAAGTAACCGAGCAAAAGCCATTTATTGTCGTACAGCTAGGTTCGATAATTCCGCCTTCAGTGGTGAAGTTAACTGTAGTGTCGTCAGGAACAGGGTTATTGAAGTTATCTGCCAGCCAGACACTGATTTGTGATGTTTCACCATTATAATTAGCTTCAGGATTGAGAATGGACGCGGCGATGGTAAATGAGCTTTGTTGAGGAAGACCCGTGTTAATTGATAATAAACTTGATTGTGTCTGCACACTGAATTGATCACCATCATCATCTGTCATAATAGCTTTTGCGGTAACTCTGACAGAAGTGGGTACAGTACCCGCCGTTACTTGAGTCGTGATTAATCCCTGACTGTTTGTCAAACCACTTGTCCGGCTGAGGGTAATGCCACCTACTGTTGTGTTTAAACTGAATTCAACATTTTGTTGAGCCAATACATTGCCGATATTGCTTTTTACTTTAAAGGTTAAGTTAGCTGTTTGTTGGCCTGCACTGCCTTTTAATAATAAAGATGCAGGTTCAGCAGAAATAAATTCTATTGAACCAAGTTGTTCACCCGTGATTGTAATTGTTTCAGAGGCGCTTTGGGTGATGCCGTTGAGTGTTATAGAAGCGGTTATGATATCGTCGGTTCCGGATAAACCGGCACAATCTATATCTTCAAAAGTTGCTTTGGCGTTACCTCTGGTACTGAATACCGTTGAGTCTAAATTAGCGTGGCCGTTTTGTTCACAATTTGATGAAAAATCTACTTGAGCAGGAATGTCTATACGCACATTATTACTGTCAACTAAATCAACACTTAAGCCTAATGTGCCACCAGCACTTAGTATGTTATCGGTAAGTGACAGTTTAATTTTTCCTTCGATAAATTCATTATTTTCATCGAAATGTCCAATATGAACTTCATTGGCAATATCAGAATTGCTGGGTAAAATTTGATAGTTGATACGATGAGTTATTATGTTATTGGCTGAATTAGTATTTGCTTCATGAGTGTAGTTGGCTGTTATTACCCCGGCGCCAATAATTTCGTTGTCAGCTTCACTCGCTAGTAAAGTGACTGTCGCAATACCGTTACTATTGGTTAATGATGAACTGGTACTGAGAATACCAATATCTGCCGTGTAATTGATTATTTTATTGGCTAATGGTTGGTTGTTTGCGTCAATTAACTTACTGGTGATTTGAATTGTCTGGTTAGCTTTAAATTGATTAACAGCAACATTATCAAGCAATAGTTCGCTGGATAGCGAAGGAAATGGATTGATCACCTCATTGTTGATAAATTCATAATTTATGGTCGAGGAAAAGTCTGCCGTACTGACTTCGGCAATAGCTGCACCAATGGCAAATGTTTCATTGTTAAGAATGACAATTGCTTGTCCTTCGCTGTTAGTTAATTTGGATGTTTGAGAAAGAGTGCCTATTGCTGCACTGAAACTGACAATTTGACCCCCTAGTAATTGGTTGTTTTGATCGTAAACTGTTGCTTGTAAGGAAATGGTTTCTGCTTTATCAAAACTTTGTTTTATAACACCATCATTATTGAATAATGTCAGCACAATACTGCTTGCGACCAACGGGGTGTTGTTTTCTTCTTCGTTTTTTCCCGAAGAGCCATTACATCCAGATAACAATGTTAAACAAATTAACAAAAATGGTGTAAAGAAAATTTTCATATTGAACTATCCCCAGTGGTTTTTCTCATTGTGACAAATAATAAATGTGCGTTTTTTTGTGCGTTTTTTTTTTGTGATTTTTTTCGGAATTTTTTTTGCTTGATTTTTTTGCGATTAAGCATAAAAGTCCTGACGGTAAAAGTCTATGAATATCAAGTGATTTCAAATAATTTATCTATTTATCTATTTACCTCTTTACCTAATTAGAAAACATAAATGCTTTAATATTTTTCGATATACCCAAAATCAATCTCTGTTGTGCCTGAGTACTTGCCCAGGCAATGTGAGCTGTAATTTTCAAGTTACTCAATTTACTGGAAATGAGCGGATGATCAGCCGGAGGAGGTTCCTGATCGAGCACATCTAAAACAGCATGGGCGATGTCATTATTTTTTAATGCATCAAGCAAAGCGTGATTATCGACCAGCGCACCACGGGCGGTATTAATCAGCATTGAATGAGGCTGCATCATTTGCAAAAACTCTTCATTAACCATTTGCTCTGTATCTGGAGTTTGCGGGCAATGCAAGGTTATTACATCTGCTGTTTTTACTACTTGCTCATAACTTGTTCTGTTAGCTCGGATGTGTTCAGTATTGGCACGTTCGGCAATTAAAACTTTCATCTCAAAAGCTTCTGCAATTTTGGCGACTGCTTTACCTAAATCACCATAACCAATTATACCGAGGGTTTTTCCGGCTAATTCATTAATAGTATTGCCAAGAAAACAAAATGTAGGGCTTTTAGTCCACAAGCCTGAGGCAGTATTTTGGTTATGGTGACTTGTTTGATTGAAGTATTCTAATATTTGAGCAAATACATTTTGAGCAACTGATTGGCTTGCATATCCACTGACGTTAGTTACTTCAATATTTAATTTTTCAGCTGTGGGTAAATCAATATTGTTCATGCCGGTTGCTGCAATGCATATTAATTTTAATTTGGGTAATTGTTTCAATAATGCTTCAGTTAATACGACTTTGTTGGTGATGATTATTTCTGCATTTATGCATCGTTTAATAATTTCATTTGGCTGAGTTGTGGCGAAACAGGTTAGTGTGGAAACTTCATTTTGAATTTCAGCCAGTGAAATATCTTCGTTAAAGGTTTGCTGATCAAGAAAAACTGCGTGCATATTTTTAATCACTTTTTATATTTTTTTAAATTATTTTTTAATTGTTTTTAATCATTAATTTTTAAACTATCAATTTTTAACTCATAAATTGATGGGTTACGCGTTTGGCTAACCCATCCTACGAACACTTCAAGCTGTAAAGCATCGATAAACTGCGATATAGCCATATATTTAGAAACACAATAATAAATATAATGGTGGGGTGATAATGTTGATAAATATATCATACGATAATAGGAAGCCGACCGTTTATTATTTGTTAGATTATTTGTTAGATTATTTATCAATAAGCAATACGTTCAATCGGTGTCGTTTTATTAGTCCGGGCGCAAGGTTAAAACCCCCATCTTTAGATTATAGTCCTTCATACCATCTATTTTACTCTTTGT
>JABSOJ010000356.1 GCA_013216005.1 Alteromonadaceae bacterium
TAAGTCTTGTTTCATTTCTATAGGTATATTGCTATCAGTTATTTACAAGGGTTATGCACTTATTATACGAATCCAGGACCTTTATTATCGTATAATCAAAAGTTTAATTCATCCTAAATCTAACAATATCAGTTGTGATAAAGGTGGGGAGAGGATCAGCGGTGCTTTGTATTAGCAAAAGTTATTTGAAAATGGTGACGTTAAATTTTTAGATCAAGTTGTTTTTGTAGGTAAAGCCATTTTGAATGATGTCAGATATGAAAAGCATTGGCTATATAACTTATGTTATTTTAGTAAGTTAAGTGCTACATATGGCATTAATCGTTTAGATTTACAAGTTGAACTTATTTCTCGTTGGATAACTTATAACACAGCTTAATGGGAAATGATTGGGAAATTTATCCCATCTCCTTGTGATCAGTGAATTGGATAATAGCTTTTCGTTTCGTATTTAGCCAACTAAAGAAATGTTAAGTAGTATAACTAAACAAGTAATATAAAAATGATTGTCACAAAAATTAGAACGGTAGTAGCTCTAGGAATTAAAAACATCGGACGTGTTTTTGTTTATCGTTTGGGTGTTAAATTAGGTTTTAACTCGGTCAAAAAAATTAGGGCATCAATTGAATCAGGTGTTTTTTTTAAAAAATATGAGTGTGATTTAAGATCAAATATTGAAATAAATGCACAATGGTTAGATCATCAATGTTATTTTGGTTGGCAATATCATGCTTCATCCAAAATACCCAATTGGCACTATAACATTTTTACGGGCAGAACTGTTAAAGAACCTATGCTACCTTGGTGGGATATTCCTGATTTTGATCCCCAACTTGGTGATATTAAAGGTGTATGGGAAGCTTCTCGTTTTGATTGGGTATTGTGTTTTGCACAGCAAGTGGCTACAGGTGATAAAGACGCTTTAGATAAGTTGAATCTTTGGCTAGAAGATTGGTGCACTAATAACCCCCCTTATTTGGGCATCAATTGGAAGTGTGGTCAAGAAGCATCAATTCGAGTTATGCACTTAGCTATCGCAGCTCTTATTCTTAAGCAACACTTAAAAACGAGTCCAGCATTAGTCTCTTTAATAAAAGCCCATTTACAGCGAATATCTCCCACTCTTTCTTATGCTATGGCGCAGGATAATAATCACGGAACATCTGAAGCTGCTGCTTTGTACATTGGTGGTAGCTGGCTTGTACAGTTAGGTGATACTGCTGGTGATCCGTATCATAAGCAAGGTTTAAAATGGTTAGAAAATAGAGCTAAAAGATTAATTGAAAGTGATGGTGGATTTAGTCAGTATTCAACAACATATCATAGAGTTATGCTTGATACTTATTCGATGGTTGAAGTGTGGCGTCAGAAGCTAAATTTAGAACAGTTTAGTGACAAGCTTTATACAAAATTATCAGCAGCAACAAATTGGCTTTATCAGTTTTCTCAATTTGAAACCGGTGATGCTCCCAATTTGGGGGCCAATGATGGCGCACGGTTATTGCCATTAACAGCGACTGATTATCGTGATTTTAGACCTAGTGTGCAATTAGCATCGGTATTGTTTAATCACGGTAAAGCTTGGGAACCTGAGGGTAATTGGGATTTACCTTTGCATTGGTTAAATATTTCTATTCCGAAGGAAGTAGTTTTACCTCAATGCTCTACACAATTTAGTGATAGTGGGTATTTCATTTTACGTAATTCAACTTGTTTTATTATGTTGAATTACCCTAAATACCATTTTCGTCCAAGTCAGGCAGATGCTTTACATTTAGATTTTTGGTTGCAAGGTGAAAATATATTATGTGATGCTGGAACCTATAGCTATAATGCAGGGGAAAACTATATTCGTTATTTTGGTGGTACTAAAAGCCATAATACTGTTGAGTTTGATGATAAAGATCAGATGCCAAGGTTGAGCCGGTTTCTATTAGGTAATTGGTTGAAATCCAAAAATATTAAACCTATTGGTATAGAGCAAAATGTTCAGACATGCTCAGTAGGCTATGTTGGCTTTAATAAAGTACGCCATGATCGTTCAATAGAATTGTCTGATTTTGATTTGAAGGTTATTGATCAGGTTAGTGGTTTCGATACAAAAGCGGTATTAAGGTGGCGATTAAAGCAGGGTGAATGGAAAATAAGTGGCAATGTTATTTATAATGGAGATCACCGTTTGACAATATCTGCAAGTATACCAATTAAAAGAATTGAAATTGTTGAAGGTTCGGAGTCACGTTACTACTTTCAAAAGCGGCTTATACCTGTAGTGGAAGTAGAAGTTGAACAGCCGGGCACTATCACTTCCATTTATAAATATAACTAAGAAAACTAAGAGTAAAAATTTATCTAATGAAAGTATTGTATTTTCACCAGCATTTTTCTACCCCGAAAGGGTCAGCTGGTATTCGTTCGTATGAAATGGCACGTCGGTTAGTAAAACAAGGTCATCATGTAACTATGGTTTGTGGTAGTTATGGTGGTGGTGAAACAGGCATTGAAAAAACATTTGAAAATGGACGCAGAAATGGGGTTGTAGAAGGCATAAATATTATTGAATTTGATTTAGCTTATTCAAATATGGATGGTCTTGTTAAACGAGCTGGTTTATTTTTAAAATTTGCATTACGAAGTGTTGGTTTAGCTTTAACACAAAAATATGATGTATTGTTCGCAACAACAACGCCATTAACCGCTGGTATTCCTGGAATTTTTGCGCGTTGGTTACGCGGTAAGCCTTTTGTGTTTGAAGTACGAGACTTATGGCCTGAACTGCCGAAACAAATGGGGGTTATTAAAAACCCCGTAATTCTTGGTTTAATGTCATTGTTGGAATGGGCTTCATATCGCTCGGCGCATCGTTGTATTGGTCTTTCTCCTGGTATTGTCGAAGGAATTGCAAAGCGCGGTGTTGAACGCGGTAAAATTAAGTTAGTTCCTAATGGTTGTGATTTAGAGATTTTTGGTGATCAAGTTGATTTGTGGCGACCCGATGGCGTTAAAAATACTGATTTAATGGCTATTTTTACAGGAACTCACGGTGTAGCTAATGGTTTAGATGCCGCGTTAGATGCAGCTAAAGAATTAAAAGCTAGAGGTCGTGATGATATTAAGCTGGTTCTTGTGGGACAAGGGAAGTTAAAAGAGCAATTACAACAGCGTGCTGAAATTGAAAAATTAGATAATGTTATATTTCTCTCTCCCGTAAATAAAGCAAAACTTGCTGAGTTAATGATGGGGGCAGATATTGGTATGCAGTTACTTGCTAATATTCCAGCATTTTACTATGGAACATCACCGAACAAATTTTTTGATTATATTTCTGCTGGTTTACCGGTGTTAAATAATTACCCTGGTTGGCTAGCCGATATGATTACTAAACATGGATGTGGTTATTCTATTGAAGCCGAAAGTGCTAAAGCTTTTGCTGATGCGTTAGAACAAGCCTGTGACGATAAAGTTAATTTGAAAATAATGGGGGGAAATGCAAGAGCACTTGCCCTAGCCGAATTTGATCGTCAAAGCTTGGCAGATGGTTGGATTAATTGGGTTACAGGTGCTTTGAAATGAAACGCCTATTTGATATTTTAGTTTCTTTATTGGCATTAATTGTTTTATCTCCATTAATTTTTTTAGTTAGTCGAAAAATAGCAAAAAACTTAGGCGAGCCTGTTTTATTCAGGCAGAAGCGCCCAGGATTAAATGGCAATATTTTTGAAATGTTAAAATTCCGCTCGATGCTTGACACTGTTGATGAAAATGGTAAATCTTTACCTGATTCCGAGAGGTTGACTGCTTTTGGTTACAAGTTACGTAGCTCCAGTATAGATGAGCTTCCGGGGCTTTGGAATGTGCTAAAAGGTGAAATGAGTCTAGTTGGTCCAAGACCTCTATTGGTTGAGTACTTACCTTTATATTCTAAAGAACAAGCTAAGCGGCATAATGTTCGTCCAGGTATTACTGGTTGGGCACAAATAAATGGTCGTAACGCTCTCAGTTGGGAAGAAAAATTTGAGTTAGATGTTTGGTATGTAGAGAACCAAAGTTTTTGGCTTGATTTTAAAATTCTTTTGTTAACGGTTAAAAAAGTTTTTATTAAAGAGGGAATTGCAGCTGACGGTGAAGTAACAATGAGCAAATTTACTGGTTCAGGTATTAAGGGGCATAAAAATTAATGAAGAACTTGGCAATTCTAGGTGCTGGTGGCCATGGTAAGGTTGCGGCGGATATAGCTGAACAATTAGGATGGACTATTCATTTTTTTGATGGCGCGTATCCTGAAGTAAAAACATGTGGTTTTTGCGATGTTGTGG
>JABSOJ010000357.1:0-2533 GCA_013216005.1 Alteromonadaceae bacterium
CGGAGTGGACGGGACTCGAACCCGCGACCCCCGGCGTGACAGGCCGGTATTCTAACCAACTGAACTACCACTCCGCATCTCAAACACTTGCAATCAACAACAACTCGTTGAATGCGGCGAAGATAATACGGTTATGAGGGGACACAGTCAACCACTTTTTATATATAATTACTTGTATGCGCATTTGCTGAGCAATGCGTTGGAAATCCAGCCAATTTTCGGCATTATTAACATTGAATACTGGCAAAACTATCTAGATCTCACTTAAAACAAAATAAGTTTTATTGCTTAGCCTTAACTTTAACGACCCAAACTACTTGGAAATAACCTAAACAAACCTATTTAATTTTCTGTTTTTTCCATCGAATAGCAAAAAAGGCAATTAATGCCACCAGAACAATAATCAAGTTTGCAGCAACAATCATAAAAATTCGATCCTGCTGCGCTTTTTCAGCCGCTATTTTATTCTCTATTCGTGCTGCTTCAAGTTGCTGAGCAAATAATTCATTCTCAGTTGTAACTTTTATTCCCGAATCATATGTAAAACCATCAGTAGAACCAGACGTACCGTCAGCTGAATTAATACTGCCAGTAAAATCATCTACAACCCGGTCAACATTGAAAGCAAACTCTGGCACCACTAATCGGAACTCCCTCCCATTAATCGTTCGACCAAATGCACTTACTTTTATCCGGTGAACACCCGGCTCATTATAAGTAAATTCCTTTATCCGCTCATCACCTGAACCTTCCAATACAGAAAAAGGCGCTTCTTGTGTATCAGGATAAGTGATCTTGCCCTGCAAAATAATACTGTCAGGCATGACATGAGTTCCGTCTATCACAAAATGAACTTTGTGTAATTCAGCTGCATTCGTAGAAACATCAACGGTGAGTGTTATAGGCGTTTCATGCAAAATAATGGGTTTCTGTTTTAATTCCCGACTAGCCATAGGCAATTTAACAACATAAATTGGCGCCCATTCACCGGGCGCAAAATCAAGTTCAAATTCTCCGGTAAAAATACCATCTTTTGCATGTTCATCTAAATCCAGACCATTATCACGAAATGATGTCAGTCTAATAGGCTCTGCACCAAAATTATCATAAGCCGAATTATTGGTACTGTAAAAATCAACTTCAAGCCGGATAACATCACGAAACAACGGATTATCTATGGCCTGCTCGCCATTAAATAACCGCCCGGTCATTTTCAGCGTTTCACCTGACAGCAAAATTGACGGCAATGAGTCAACTTCTAATTTAATTTCAGAAACCACCATAATTTGACTTCTCGGCAATATATCCCCAATAGCTTGCCATGGCCCGGGCATAGGTTTTTTAATTTTAATCATGTCAAAAGTACGATCATCGTACCATTCAACTTGTTCTTTCGGAAAATTATGGATTCTAAGTTTACTGCCATCGGGACGAACTAAAACAATAGGCACAGAGCCGCTTATACGATAGAACAGTAAAGTTATTTCTTCCAGATGAGCATCAATTCGAAACCTATGGTCAAAATAAGGGATTTGATTAGTGACATCGTCTGAATCAAGAAACTTAACTTTGGCTGCTTCTCTCTTCGTCAAAGTACTGTCATTTAAAGGGCTGTTCTGACTCAAAGCACTTTCCTGACTCAGAGCACTAGAAGAACTCAGTAATAAAAAAGCACTTAAACTAATTAAAAGAAGATAATTATTGAAAGTGGTTATTAAGCGTTTATTATTCCGTTTACATTCAATTGTGTTTACTTGCGCCATAGAGGCTCAGCTCCCTTCTCTTTAACAATGTCTAAACGTTTTTGATGTGCATCGAGTTCTTCAACAGATGCCTGAATAATTTTCAGTGGAAAACGATCACCCGACACCCTTCGAATAGCATTCCCATCAGCATTATCACCATCACCAATCGTTAAATTCAGCGCAGATTGTTTACGTGTCATTTCTATATAAACAAATGCCAACAACTGGGCATCTATTAACGCGCCGTGATAAGTACGATCAACTAATTTATCGACTTTAAAATGTCTGGCTAAATAATCTAATGTTTTTGGTGAGCCAAATTCATCTTTAGCTACTTTTAATGTATCGGTCACGGTGCAAATATCTTGAGTCATGGATGAACCATTTCTAAGCATTGCAAATTCGTGATCCATAAAACCAATATCAAACTTAGCATTATGAATAACAAGCTCAGCACCCCGGATAAATTCAATAAACTCAGCCGCTATGTGAGAAAATAAAGGTTTATCACTTAAAAAAGCATTCGTTAAACCATGAATATTTATAACTTCTTGATCCATTTCAATCAGAGGATTTATATACACATGATAATTGCGACCCGTTAACTGGCGATTCACCATTTCAACACAGCCAATTTCAACAATTCGGTGACCTTCTCTAGGATTTAAACCCGTGGTTTCTGTATCTAAAATAATTAGCCGTTGATCTTTTTTGTCATCTGTCATCATGTTATTTGAATCCACACCAAACCTTGATATTAAACTTAATAAAACTGAATTTACTTAAAC
>JABSOJ010000357.1:2582-4232 GCA_013216005.1 Alteromonadaceae bacterium
TTTACCTAAACGCATAGGGGAAAACTTTATTTCTCAGGTAGTTTATCAGGGAACTCCTTTAAATTAATATTAAATCGATGACTTTTATAACAGAATATAACAAAAAGGCTAACAATAAGGGTTTGCGATAATATCCAGTTCATTGAGAGTAAATCCCAATAAAAGCAACCGACAATACTAACCAAGGTAAGCATTAATATCGCCCGACAATAACGCCAGCACACTTTAACCCAATTAGCAGCATCAGGACGTCGTAAACTCATAATTAAAACAACAAACAAACCTAAAACCCCCGAAGACAAGCTTAAATAAAACAACGAGGGATCAGGGAAAAAGAACTCCATAATAGCCGTACTGTCTTTTCGGTTAGTTAAAGACATGATCCAGACGATATAACCTCGCAAAACAAAAAGTAATAATAAATAAAACCCTTTAGAGAGTTTCAAACAATCAAATTTATCAAAATCTTCGATTGAGTATTCGGCGTAAGAATGTCTGGTCATATAAAAATCTTCTTTCTTCTGTATTAACTATTTGGTATCAGTGCTTGGTATTTGCTTCCGAGTACTAATTTTCTAATATTGTCTATTTCGTATCAGCTTTTGGAAAACGTTTTACCCGTTCAATATCCAAATACCTTTGTCCGGCGGTTACTGCCTTCACCGCTTTAGATTTAAATTCTCGATTATACAGGGTATAAACCACCAATATACTTGCAAATACAAAAAGTACCGGATGAAAAAACCAACCAATAGCGGCAAGTGAAAAATAATAAGAGCGCAAACCATAATTGTACGAATGAGCCGCTTGATCTTGCACCACGGCCATCTGCTTTGCATAACCCTTCAGGTTTTCATTTAATCCATCAACATCTGCCGGGGCAGCTCCAACCATCACATTCAAAAAACCATATTGCCTCATCGACCAGGTAAAGTGAAAAAATGCCAGAACAAAAATAAAAACCAATAACGTTAATTTTAATTGTATCGCTAAATGACTGGGCTCTGCAGCAAACGGAATACTGGCAAGCACACTTTCTACCTGTTCTACCTGAGAAAACAAAGTTAAAACCCCGGCAATCACCAGTAAAGTAGTAGAAGCAAAAAAAGAAATATTACGCTCTAAATTAGCTAATAAAGCCGCATCCCCTACTCTAACGTCTCTGGTAATAATTTCATACATCCAGTGAATACGATGCTGGTGCAGGCACCGGGCAATACAATCAGCAGTTTTCGCTTGTCTTCGGGCAAACTAGGTATAACCATACCAACAACTTAAAAAGCAGAGGAAAGCAAAGATATCAAACAGTGGCAAGCTTAATAGTGAATTTGTCATAGGATTTTTGGTTGATGGTGTTTTGATAATATTATGCAGTAGTTTTGAGGATTGTACTAGGTTGGGTGGTGATGGTTTTATGGATGGTGTTTGTCTGGGCGAACATTAATATAAAATGATGGTCTTGATAATTTTATTTAATTTATTGGCTCAAAAGTAAGGGAGATTTAATATTTTTAAGGCTTTTTTAAATAAAATATTCTAAACTAATTACTTAGGATTATAGAAAGTACATTTCAGAGCCTGTAAAGGATTCTGTGTAACTGCCAATTTTATACAAAGTCCTTTAAACGGTCTTCGAACTCTATCATAAAT